>NZ_RZTF01000507.1:532-3975 GCF_004023175.1 Mesorhizobium sp. M7A.F.Ca.MR.362.00.0.0 | reverse complement strand
CGATGGTGACGTCCTTGCCTGATTTATGGATGCGCGCCTTGCCGATCGGCAGCACGAAATCGTCCAGCTTCGGCACGTCGAAGGACTGACCGTAGAGGATTTCATTCTCGAGGAAGATGATCGGGTTCGGATCGCGGATCGCTGCCTTCAACAAGCCCTTGGCGTCAGCGGCGGTGTAGGGCATCACCACTTTCAGGCCCGGAATGTGGCTGTACCAGGCGGCATAGCACTGCGAGTGCTGAGCGGCGACGCGTGCGGCGGCGCCGTTCGGTCCACGGAACACGATCGGCGCGCCCATCTGGCCGCCCGACATATAGAGCGTCTTGGCGGCCGAGTTGATGATCTGGTCGATCGCCTGCATGGCGAAGTTGAAGGTCATGAACTCGACGATCGGCTTCAGGCCGGCCATCGCCGCACCCACGCCAACGCCGGCAAAGCCATGCTCGGTGATCGGCGTGTCGACGACGCGCCGCGGCCCGAATTCCTGCAGCAGGCCTTGCGTGATCTTGTAGGCGCCCTGGTATTCGGCAACCTCCTCGCCCATGACGAAGACATCGCCGTCGCGGCGCATTTCCTCGGCCATCGCATCGCGCAGCGCTTCGCGCACCGTGGTCGAGACCATTTCCGTGCCGGCCGGAATGTCCGGATCGGCGGCGATTTCCGTCTTCGGAGCAGCAGCCACCGGCGCAGCCGGCTTTGCGGCCTCCGCCTTATCCTCTGCGTCCGCCGGAGCCTCTGCCTTTGCAGGCGCTTCCGCCTTGGCGGGCGCCGCGGCCTTGCCGATATCCCCGGCACTTTCGCCGTCCTGTAGCAGCACGGCGATCGGTGTGTTGACCTTGACGCCTTCGGTACCGGCGGCGATCAGGATCTTGCCCAGCGTGCCTTCGTCAACGGCTTCGACTTCCATCGTCGCCTTGTCGGTCTCGATCTCGGCGATGACGTCGCCGGCGACGACTTTGTCGCCCTCGTTCTTCAACCACTTCGAAAGATTGCCCTCTTCCATGGTCGGCGAGAGAGCGGGCATGAGAATTTCGATCGGCATGTCCTTGCCCTCCCGTTACAATACGATATCGGTCCAGAGCTCGGACGGATCCGGCTCCGCGTCGTTCTGGGCAAATTCGGCGGCATCCGCGACAATGTCGCGGACCTCCTTGTCGATGGTCTTGAGCTCGTCCTCGGTCGCCCACTTCTTTTCCATCAGCCGTGCCTTGACCTGCTCGATCGGGTCATGGTCCGAGCGCATCTTCTGCACTTCTTCCTTCGAGCGGTATTTGGCCGGGTCGGACATCGAGTGACCGCGATAGCGGTAGGTCTGCATTTCGAGAATGATCGGCCCGTTGCCCGCGCGGCACCATTCGGTCGCCTGGTCGCCGGCGGCCTTGACGGCGCGGACATCCATGCCGTCGACCTGGATGCCGGGAATCTTGAACGAGGCGCCACGGTGCGAAAAATTGGTTTCCGCCGAAGAGCGCGACACCGAGGTGCCCATGGCATAGCGGTTGTTCTCGATGATGTAGATCACCGGCAGCTTCCACAGCGAGGCCATGTTGAAGCTTTCATAGACCTGGCCCTGGTTGGCCGCGCCATCGCCGAAATAGGTCAGCGAAACATTGTTGTTGTCGCGGTAGCGGTTGGCGAAGGCCAAGCCCGTGCCGAGCGACACCTGCGCGCCGACGATGCCGTGGCCGCCGTAAAAGTGCTTTTCCTTGGAGAACATGTGCATGGAGCCGCCCTTGCCCCGGGACAGGCCGCCCCGACGCCCGGTCAACTCGGCCATGACGCCGCGCGGCGACAGTTCCATCGCCAGCATGTGGCCGTGGTCGCGATAGGCGGTGATCATCTGATCGCCATCGATCAGTGCCATCTTCATGCCGGTGACGACCGCTTCCTGGCCGATATAGAGGTGGCAGAAGCCGCCGATGAAACCCATGCCGTAAAGCTGGCCGGCCTTTTCCTCGAAACGACGGATGAGCAGCATGTGCCGGTAAGCGGCAAGCTCTTCGTCCTTGGTGAATTCGGCAGGCTTGGGGGCCGAAATCCCCGATTTTCCGTCGGATTTGGATTTGGCAGGCGCTTTTCTGGCGGCGGTGGCCATGCATCACTCCCTGTTGGCGTCTCTTTGTGGACATTAGAGCAGATGAAATCTGCTCTGGGGAGATCAGCTCTTCCCCACCGATTTAAGGGAGGCTAACACGCGTCAAAGCGTTGCGCCATGCTGAATTTGCATAGCTGGCATGCGCCTAAGCGATTAAAATCATTGAAAATATTGATGATTAACTTGAAATCAGTTATTTCGACGAGGTCGGCAACATAATGGTGATTTCGTCAGCCTGGGACAGATTGAGCGCCTTGCGTGCCTGCTCATCGAGCATGTCCTTTTCGAGCGTGCCTTCATGCATCAACCGAACGCGGCGCTCGAGTTCCATGCGGCGCGCCTTGGTCACATCGAGCTGGCCTTGCAGCGCCACCGTCTGGGCTTCCAGCTGATATTTCGAATAGATGCCGAATTCGCCGTGATAGGCGTGAAAGCCGAAATAGGCCAGGAACGCCACGCAAAGCGAGGGAATGATCAGTCGGCCGGTGTTTCTCTGCTTGTGCTGACGCGTCCACATGATCCAAATCCTCGCGGCCGCGAACTCAGGCGGCTCACGATCTTTTTCGCCCGATTGTGCTTAACGGACGGTTACGGGTGTCCTGTTGGGCGGCGTCGAAACAAAAAAGGGCGGGAATGCTCCCGCCCTTTTGTCCGGTATCGATGAGCCGGTGTTTCTGGATCAGCCCTTGACCACCGACTTGCCGGCATAGCTTGCCTGCTTGCCGAGTTCTTCCTCGATGCGGATCAGCTGGTTGTACTTGGCCATGCGGTCGGAGCGCGACAGCGAGCCTGTCTTGATCTGTCCGCAATTGGTGGCAACCGCGAGATCGGCGATGGTCGAATCCTCGGTTTCGCCCGAGCGGTGCGACATGACGGCAGTGTAGCCGGCCTTGTGCGCGGTCTCTACGGCGTCGAGCGTTTCCGTCAGCGAGCCGATCTGGTTGACCTTGACGAGGATCGAATTGGCAACGCCCATGCGGATGCCGTCGCGCAACCGCGCCGTATTGGTGACGAACAGGTCGTCGCCGACCAGCTGCGTCTTTTTGCCGATCAGGTCGGTCAGGTACTTCCAGCCTTCCCAGTCGTCCTCGGCCAAGCCGTCCTCGATCGAGATGATCGGATAGTCGGCGGCAAGCTTGGCCAGGTATTTGGCCTGGGCCTTGGGATCGCGCGTCTTCTTCTCGCCCTCATAGACGTAGTTGCCGTCCTTGAAGAACTCGGTCGCGGCGCAATCGAGGCCCAGCGCGATCTCGTCGCCCGGCTTGAAGCCGGCCTGCTCGATCGATTCCATGATGAAATCGAGCGCCACAGGCGCGCTTTTCAGGTTCGGGGCAAAGCCGCCCTCGTC
>NZ_RZTF01000507.1:0-522 GCF_004023175.1 Mesorhizobium sp. M7A.F.Ca.MR.362.00.0.0 | reverse complement strand
ATTGGTGTTGTGGCCGGCGTCCTTCAGTTTCTTGCGCAGCGTATGGAAGATTTCCGAACCCCAGCGGACACCTTCGCGCAGCGTCGGCGCGCCGATCGGCAGGATCATGAATTCCTGGAAATCGATCGGGTTGTCGGCATGCGCGCCGCCATTGATGATGTTCATCATCGGTACCGGCAGGAGATGCGCCTTGGTGCCACCGACATAGCGGTAGAGCGGCAGGCCGGCGGCATCGGCGGCCGCCTTGGCCACCGCTAGCGAAACGCCAAGAATGGCGTTGGCGCCAAGCCGGCTCTTGTTGGGCGTGCCGTCAAGCTCGATCATGGTCTGGTCGATATGGATCTGGTTTTCGGCTTCCATGCCGCCGATGGCCTCGAACAGCTCGCCGTTCACCGCTTCGACGGCCCTGAGCACGCCCTTGCCGAGATAGCGGGCGCCACCGTCGCGCAGTTCGACGGCCTCGTGGGCGCCGGTCGAAGCACCCGACGGCACCGCCGCGCGGCCCATCGAGCCGTCTTCGAG
>NZ_RZTF01000506.1:3468-4032 GCF_004023175.1 Mesorhizobium sp. M7A.F.Ca.MR.362.00.0.0 | reverse complement strand
AGGCCGCGACCGGCAATGTCCAGATGCCGAAACTGTCTCCGAAGACGGTGATGACGGAAACCGCACCCGCGGCGGCGCCCGACGACAGGCCGAACAGGAACGGGTCGGCAAGGTCGTTGCGGGTCACCGTCTGCAGCAGCGCACCGACGACGCCGAGACCGGCCCCGACGCAGATGGCCAGGACCGTGCGCGGCAGCCGCAGATCGACGACGATCTTGCCGACCGGCCCGGACACGTCGTGCCCACTGAAGCCGATTGCGCGGCCAAGTGCTGCAACAACGTCGGTCAGCGGGATCAGCGTCGAGCCATAGGCGATCGACAGCAATGCGAGAGCAGCGATCGCCGCCGCTCCCACCAGCATGGCCAGTGCGAATGCCGGATGGCGCAAACCTGGAAATGCGTCGTGTCTGTCAGGACGCGTGCGACGCACTTCCAGGATCTTTTGCTCATGCATGTCGTTGCCCCAAAACCGCTGCGCACTTTTGGGCGACAGGCATCAAAACGCTTCCGGATGCATGGCCTTGGCGATTTTGTCGATCGCTTCGATATTGGCGGGTCCGGGTG
>NZ_RZTF01000506.1:0-3458 GCF_004023175.1 Mesorhizobium sp. M7A.F.Ca.MR.362.00.0.0 | reverse complement strand
GTCAGTTCGGCATAGCGCAGGGCGACGAAGCGCTCGTTCTTGACCGCGTCCGTCTCTTTCATGGCCGGATGGACCTTCAGGAAATCGAGCAGCTTCTTGTAGCCGCCGCCACCCTGGTAATCGAGCAGGATGAGGAATTGCGGATTGCGCGACGCCACCGTTTCCCAGTCCGTGTTGCCCCAGCTGGTGTCCATGTCGGCCATGATGTTGTCGCCGCCGGCGGCTGATATCATGGCGCTGGGGATGGCGAACTTGCCTGCTGTGAACGGTTTGTCCTCGCCGGAATCATAGAGAAACACTCGCGTACCCTTGCCGTTGCCGACCTTGGCGGTGATGTCGGCGAGCTGCTTCTTCCAGCCGGAGACAAGCTTCTCCGCCTCGGCCTCCTTGCCGAAGATCTTGCCCAGCTTTTCGACGTCGCCATAGAGCAGGTCCATCGAGGCGGCTGGGCGGCTCTTGTCGAGATGCACGCAGCTTTCCGTCAGCACCAGCGTCTTGATGCCGTGCGGAGCAAGCGTATCGGGTGTCACCTCGCCGCCCGGCTTCATGCCATAATACCAGCCGGCGAAGAAGAAATCCGGCTCGACCGCGACGAGGTTTTCGAGCGTCGGATATTTCGGCGCCAGTTCCGGGATCGAACCCTGCTCGGCCTTGAATTCGGGACCCACCTTGTACCATCCGGTGATGCCGGTCAGGCCGACGATCGACGGCTGCAGTTTCAGCGCGAAAGCCATCTCGGCCATGTTGAGATCCTGGATGACGGCGCGCTTCGGTGCCGCATCGAAGGTCAGCGGCTTGCCGCAGCTGTCGACCGTGACCGGGAAGGCCAGGGCTGTCGAGGCCAGCAGCGAGAAGACAAGCGAAAAGGCCAGGCGTTTCACGGATTTGCTCCTTGTGGATGGGATTGGGTCGACTACGAAATGGCTTCAATCACGACGGCGGCGCGGCACGGTTCGGCACATCGAACACCGTCAGTTCGCGGTCTTCGGTCGGATGGCGCAGACGCAGCACATCGATGCCGAAAATCTCGCGGATCAGCTTTTGGGTCAGCGCTTCGCGCGGTGCGGCGAGCGCTTGCAGACGGGCATGGTTCATCACCGCCACCCTGGTGGCGAACGGTGCCACCAGCGCCAGATCGTGCAGCACCGCGATCACCGTCATCTCGAAGCCTGCCACGAGGTCGAGCAGTTCGCCGCGGGCGCGCGGGTCGAGATGGTTGGTCGGCTCGTCGAGGAACAGGATTTTTGGCTGCTGGGCGATGGCGCGCGCAAGTTGGGCGCGCTGGCGCTCGCCGCCCGACAGCGAGCCGATGGTGCGGCCAAATAGCGGCAGCAGGCCGGTCCGGCGCAGTGCATCGACGACGATCTCGCGCTCCTCGCTCCTGCGCCGCAGCCCGGCGTGCGGAACCCGGCCAAGCTCGACATAGTCGATCACCGCCAGCCGCGGATCGGGCTGGTCGGTCTGGCCGACCACGGCAATGTGCAGCGCCCGTTCGGCGGCTGAAATCCTGTCCAGGAGGCGCCCGCCGAGCTTCACCTCGCCGGAGCTCGGACGCAGCATGCCCGACAGCATGCGCAGCAGCGTCGTCTTGCCGGCGCCGTTGGGACCGATGATGGCAAGGCGATCGCCGGCGGCCACCGAGAAGCTGACCGCCTGAACCAGATCCCGCCCATTCGCCGTGACGCAGAGGTCACGGGCTTCGAGAAGCGCTACGGTCATCGGCTGCTGCCCGCCGGCTTGCCGGGACGGCAAAGCGTATATACGACGATGCGATGGATGGAGCCGTCCAACTTTCCGTCACTTTCCAAAACTGGCGACGGAAGGAAGCTGGCGAACCGGCCGACAAGACCGGGATTCGCGTTTCCTCCCGGCACACCCCGTCCGGTCAACTCAGTGATGGCAGGTCTCCTGGCTCACGGGTCGTTGCGCCATCCAGCCTTCCCAGCCTTGCCGGCCAGTGGCATTCACGGATTTTGCTCGCCGCTTACAGTTGCGGGGGCAGCCACGGTCTCGACCTGAGCAGGCCTCACCGTGTTCCCTTTTCACCCCTCGCCTTTCGACTCGGGGACCATCACCGCTTCAGCGTAGATTTGCGCCGATCGCTTCGCAATGGATTTCTCGGACGGAGTGGTGGGCCAGCTAAGGGAAACAGGCATCGCATGCTCTCTTTATGTAATAATATAACATACCTAAGAGATGACGCCGGTCGCTGTCAAGCGAAAGCTCATGGGGCGGTTGGCCGGATGGCGACCGGCATCGGCGCAGATTGCACGGGATGCGCAATTTCGATCAAACTGGCTGCGCCAGGAAACGGCAGGATGATCTGGCCAATGCGAGGAGAAAATGGACCCGACCGAGAAAGCGCTGTGGTTCGTCGAAAGCCATCTGCCGGAGGCGATCTCGCTTGATGATGTCGCGCAAAGCAGCGGCGTGTCGCGTTTTCATGTGACGCGCGCCTTCGGCGCCGCCACCGGCCGGTCGGTGATGGGCTACATGCGCTCACGCCGGCTGACCGAGGCGGCGCGCAAGCTGGCGGGCGGGGCGCCCGACATCCTCGCCGTCGCGCTCGACGCCGGCTACAACTCGCATGAGGCGTTCACCCGTGCCTTCCGCGATCAGTTCGGCACCACGCCGGAACTGGTGCGCGCGCAGGGCACACTCGACAAGCTCGACCTCGTGGAGCCGATCCTGATGGACCAGTCCCTCCTCACCAATCTCGAACCGCCGCGTTTCGAGACCAGCCGGCCGTTCCTGATCGCCGGCCTCGGCGAACGCTACAGCTGCGAAACCAGCGCCGCCATCCCGATGCAGTGGCAGCGCTTCGGCCCCTATATCGGCAACATTCCGGGCGAGACCGGCGACGTCGCCTATGGCGTCTGCGTCAACGGCGACGATGCCGGCAATTTCGACTACATCGCCGGCGTCGAAGTGTCTGACTTCTCCGACCTGCCCAGGGACTTCTACCGGGTGCGGGTGCCGGCGCAGAAATATGCGGTCTTTGCCCACCGCGAACACATCTCGACCATCCGCCGGACGGTCAACACGATCTGGAACAAATGGCTGCCGGCCTCCGGGCATGAGATCGCGGACGCGCCGGAATTCGAACGCTACGGCCCCGAATTCGACCCGCGCAGCGGCAAGGGCGGGCTGGAGATCTGGATACCGGTGAAGGCGTAGTCGGTCAGGCCATCGGCAACGCCGGCCAGCGATCGGCGATCCGGCCGCCGGAAAACACCGCGATCGACCCGAACTGCTGCAGCACGGCTTCGCTCTGCGTCGGCCTTAGAAACGCGTAGTCGCCGGGCTTTGCGGTCGCGTCGGCGGGCAAGCCCATGAATTGCTGGTTGGAGGACAGGCCGAGCAGCCCGTTCGCCTTCATGCCTTCTGGGAAGACCGGCTCGGCCATCCACTTGCCGCCATAGAGGTAGCAACCCTTGCGCGGGAACCGGCCGAGCGCC
>NZ_RZTF01000505.1:0-4037 GCF_004023175.1 Mesorhizobium sp. M7A.F.Ca.MR.362.00.0.0 | reverse complement strand
CCTCCACTGCCCGCACCACCGGAATGGTCTTCTTGAAGAATCCCGCACCGATCGGAAAATGCTTGGTCAGATTTTCGACTTTCAGCAATGGACCGCTCATGCGAATACAATCTCCTCTGAGCGCCAGCAGGCTGCGGCGTGACCGGATTCGACGTCACGCAGGACGGGCGTCTTTTCGCGGCAAATATCGATCGCGAACGGGCAGCGCGGGGCAAAGCTGCACCCGATAATCGGTTCACGCAGGTTTGGTACAATCCCAGGGATTTCCGGCAGACGGCGCTGCCGCCCATGCCGTCGGTCAGGTACCGAGCGCATGAGAGCCTGAGTGTACGGATGCATGGGGCGGGCGAACAAATCCGCGACTTCGGCTTGCTCGACGATACGGCCAGCATACATGACGATAACGCGCTGGCATGTCTCGGCGACGACACCCAGATCATGGGTGATGAACATCACCGCGGTTCCCATGCGCTCTTTCAGGTCGACGATCAGACGTAGGATCTGCGCCTGGATCGTAACGTCGAGCGCAGTGGTTGGCTCGTCAGCAATCAACAGTTCCGGTGAACAGGCCAGAGCCATGGCGATCATGACGCGTTGGCGCATGCCGCCAGACATTTCATAGGGATAGTTGTTGACGCGACGCTCAGGGTCCGCGATGCGGACGAAACGGAGCATTTCTTCGGCCTTGGCCATCGCAATCGCACGGGAGACTCCTGTGTGAATCTGCACCGCTTCAGCGATTTGATGGCCGACCGTGTAGACCGGGTTCAGGCTCGTCATTGGGTCCTGGAAGATCATGGCGATCTTGTCACCGCGGATCTTCCGCATCTCCCGCTCCGACAACTCAAGAAGGTCGCGGCCTTGAAACCGGACCTCACCTCCAATCGTCTGAGCCGTCTGCTTTGGAAGTAACCGAAGGATCGAAAGGGCCGTAACACTCTTGCCGCATCCAGATTCCCCAACGACGCCCAGCGTTTCGCCTTTCCTCACCTGGAAGCTAATACCACCCAAAGCGCGGGTGACACTTTCCTCGCCGTAAAATACGGTCTCAAGGTCTCGAACATCGAGAAGAGCTTCTTCTGCCGTGGTTTTAGGGAGTTCCATGTCAGTTTTATGCATCAGCATATCAGCGCCTCCGCTTCGCGCGGGGATCGAACATGTCGCGCAAGCCATCACCGAGCAGGTTGACGGCAAGCACTGTGACGGCAAGGCAGATGCCGGGGGCAAAGATGGTCATGGGAGCGATGGCGAGATATAAGCGTGAACTGGCGATCATGTTGCCCCAGCTCGGAATCTCGGGCGGCACGCCTACGCCGAGGAAGCTCAGCCCCGCCTCCGTCAGGATCGCGCTGGCGCAGACCGTGGCGCCCTGCACCATTAGCGCCGGAATGGTGCTTGGGAGAATATGCCGCCACAGTACTTTCGGTAGCCGCGCACCACCGCAGATCGCCGCTTCGACATAGGGACGCTCCCGAACGCTGAGCACCACCGAGCGAACCAGCCGCGCGACGGCCGGCGTCTCGGGGATCGCGATGGCGACAATGAGGATTCCGATGCCGGGGCCCGTCAGCGAGATGAGGGCAATCGCCAGCAGGATCGTCGGGATCGACATCAGGCCGTCCATGACCCGCATGACAATATTGTCGAACGCGCGGTTGTAGCCGGCCAGGATACCGATCAGGAGCCCAATCATGGCGGCACAGGCCGCCGACAGCAATCCGACCATAAGCGAGATGCGAGCGCCGAAGATCGTTCTCGCAAACACGTCTCGCCCAAGATTGTCGCTCCCGAACCACATGGCGTCGGACGGTGGCTGAAGGCGCTTGAACGGATCCATATTTCCCGGATCGCCGGCGTAAAGCGGGGCGGCAAGCGCCAAAACGATCAGGATCGCCAACAGGCCACCTCCGATCAGGATCAATGGATGCCGCCTAGCGAGACGGGCAAGGCCGGAAAGTTGCAGCGAGGCCGACGGCGAGGCCTCAAAGGTTACGAAGGGGAGTGTCATATTAGTACCGGATGCGCGGGTCGATCATCGTATAAGCGAGATCGACCGTGAGATTGATAAGGACGTACAGGCCCGAAGTCAGGATGAGCACGCTCTGGATAATGGGGTAGTCACGGTAGTTGATCGCATCGACTACGAGCCGACCGATACCGGGGATGTTGAACACTGTTTCCGTGAGAACCACGCCGCCGATCATATAAGCGAAACTTATCCCGATGACGGTCAGGATCGGGACGCCGGCATTCTTCAAGGCATGGTGGAAGAGCATGGCGTAGGACGAAGCGCCCTTGGCAGCGGCCGTTCGCATATAATCTTCCGACAGAACTTCGAGCATGCTCGCCCGCGTGACCCGGGCGATAAATGCAATGAAGCCAAGGCTCAAGGCCACAGTGGGCAGGATGAGATGCACAAGCCAAGGCCCGAGCCCACCATCGATCGGTACATATCCCTGGACCGGCAGCCAGTGCGTCCTGATAGCGAAGAAATAGATGAAAAAATAACCGATGACAAAGACAGGGACGGAATAACCAAGTGCCGAAAAGACAGCGAGGAGGCGGTCGACGAGGCCGCCTGTTCGCCAGGCGGCAAGGATGCCGAAGCAGACCCCGACAGTCGCTGACAGTATCATCGTCAGGATCGACAGGGAAAGGGTGGGTTCAAGCCGCTGCGAGATGAGTTCGAGAACCGGTCGCCCAGAAAAAATTGAGATGCCTAAATCACCGCGGAGGATGCCGAAGGCCCAATGTACGAACTGAACCGGCAGGGGATCATTCAAGCCCAGCTGTTCGCGGATGCCGGCGATCATCTCCGCGGTGGCCGACTTGCCGGCTATCATGGCCGCTGGATCGCCCGGTGCCAGCCTTAGCAACAGGAAGACGAAGATTCCGACCATCGCCATGACGGCGACGGTCGAAACCAATCTGCGTAGGATGTAGATAGCCATTGCGCTCAGGCTTTCTGCATGTTCCACATCGGGAAACGTGAATCAGGTACCGCGATTAGACCCGTGAGCGCCTTCCGGTGCGCTGCTGGCTGGACAATCTGTCCCAGCATCACGGCGCCAACAAAGTCCCACCAAACCCCTTGCATCTCGCGGGCCAGTGCTTGGCGTTTCTCGAGCGTTTCGGCGACTACCCATTTTGCCCGGAGAGCTTCGTATTCATCGCTCTTCGGCCAGCCCCACCAGGCTTTGTCGCCATTTGCGAACATGAATGAGGTTCCGATTGGATCGCCGAAGTTGTAGTCGGACCAGTCCGAGATGAAGATGCTCCAGCCCCCATTTTCGACCGGCCCCTTATTCGCCCGACGCGTTGCGAACTCACCGAAGGACATCGCCCCAAGCTCGACATTGACCCCGATTTTGCGGAGCGTGTCGGCCAAAAGTAGCGCGGCATTGCTGGCCGCCGCCCAGTCCGTAATCTGGAATATAAAAACCTTCTCGCCGGCATACCCGGCTTCCTGAAATAGCTGTTTTGCCCGCTCCGGATCTCCGCCCTTCTTGTACCACCCCGTATTTTCGTCATTGGAATACGGGGTACTGTTTCCAAACAGTGAGGTGACCGGGTGTGCGAATCTAGAATCAGGGGCCATGACCCGTAAGAATGCTTCCTGGTCGATCAGGTGAAGCATCGCTTGCCGCGCTTTGACGTTGTTGAACGGCGGCTGTAGAAAATTCATGCGTATATAGAGGTCACTGCCAGACGTATTTAGAACCTGGAGTTCAAGATTGGGGTCATTCTCGATTACCGGATAAAGATCTGGGGCAGGAGACAAAACGAAATCAGTCTCACCCGCCTGCAACGCGGCCAACGCAGTTTGCTGATCGGTAATGACCTGCCATTCAACTCGATCGACTTTGACGACCTTCCCGCCTGCGAGGCCCTCGGCAGGCTCTTGACGGGGGATATACTTTTCATTGCGGTCGTAGGTGAAGCTCGCGCCCGGCCGAACAAGGCTCTCATTGAATCTAAATGGCCCGGACCCAATATTCGAGGTCACCTGCTCGGTAGCGGGACGACCTGCATCCTTC
>NZ_RZTF01000504.1:0-4042 GCF_004023175.1 Mesorhizobium sp. M7A.F.Ca.MR.362.00.0.0 | reverse complement strand
GACCTACACGGTCGTCGGCTACTACATGTCGCGCCACTACGCGCGGTTTCGAAAGACCTATCCCGAGATCGAGGTCGAGGTGCTGGAATTGCCTCGAGACGCTCTCGAAAGCGGCTTGATGTGCGGGGATATCGACATGGCCGTGATGCTGGTGTCCAACCTGGAACACACCAAGGAGTTGGCGCAGGAGGTCTTGATGCGGTCGAACCGCCGGCTCTGGCTTTCGGCTGATCATCATCTGCTCGCGCGGCGGGAAATCAGCCTCGCCGATGTGGCGGCGGAAGACTATGTCATGCTGACGGTGGACGAGGCACGCACGACAGCCGCCCGTTACTGGGATGCCGCGGGCCTTTCGCTCCGCGCCGTCCTTACCACCAGTTCGGTCGAGGCCGTGCGGTCGCTCGTGGCTGCCGGCATGGGGGTCACTGTCCTGTCCGACATGGTTTACCGCCCCTGGTCCTTGGAGGGGCAGCGCATCGAAGTGCGCGGGCTTGTCGAGCCCATCCCCACCATGGATGTCGGCCTGGCCTGGTCGCGTGACAGATCAATCGAACCGGCAGCGGCGGCCTTCCGGGCCTTCATGTCCGTGACCATGGGCGGCGGCGGCTAACCGCCTGCCGTCAGGCAGGCGCTATGGCTCAGGCTCGCTGGATGGGTAGCGGAGCGTGGGAGTTGATGCCTCGCATCATCAAGGGGGATTTCACCTTTGTCGCAAATAACGCCAAGGGCTTCACAAAACTCTAAAGAGCCGGTTCACGCCGGCCTCGTCATCGTCGTCTGGCAGGTTGTTCCCGACAAACAGAAGGAACTCCTGGAGAGTCTTCTTGGTCACCACCTCGGGCCGGAACCGGAAAAGTCTCTCATCGGAGGGCGGTGACTTCACGGTTGCGGGCTACGATCTGCTCGTGGCGGAGGGGGGGCGTCGCCTCCATGAAGCCCTTGATCAGTGCGTCGCGAGCTCCGGGTGCGCGCGCCTTTTCCGCCGTGGACAGCGCATGCTGAAGATCAGGCAACGTCAGTTCCGTGCAGTAGGCTGGCGTGCCCGGTTGCTGGCGCCAGGAACTCGCGAGATCGCCGGCATCAAGTGCGTCGAAACCGGTCTCGTTCACCAGTTCGCGTGCGATCGCTTTGGCATGCGCATCATCGCCTGCGACGGGGATCGCGATCCGTCCAGCCGTTCCGGCCGCTGCGCCACCTTCGGCGAACGTTTGGGCGAGGACCGCATTGAATGCCTTGACCACCAGCCGGCCGAGTTGTTCGCTGGACCAGATGCTTTCCGGCTTGCCATCGTCAACCTCCGCGATGTTCCCGTCGCGCATAGGATAATAATTGGAGGTGTCGATCACGACCACGTCGGCTGGTACATCGGCAAAGATGTTGGCGACATCGGGAATCTTCGCAAACGGGATCGATAGAACGATCGCCTCGACATCCCTGGCTGCTTCGTGCGCGGCAACCGGGAGCGCACCAACCTTCATCGCCTTCTCGCGGATATCATCAGGCCCCTTCGAGCCGGCCAGCTTCACCGCGTGCCCGGCCGCTGCCAGCTTTCGTGCAAGGGTGGTGCCGATATTTCCCGCCCCGATAATGCCGATGTTCATGTCGATTTCCTTCCAGATATTGTGATTATGAGCTCAGCGCACGATGCTCGGATCGATCCCGTATTGAGCGGGACATCCAGATGGTCGCGCAGGATGGTGCTCCCAATGGAACAGCCCGCCTCGAAACTCGTATAGCCCGCGGCATCTACTGACTGCGCGCGCCAGGCCCCAGGCAGGTTGTCGTACCGTTGCGCAGACGCATGCTGGTATCATCTGCCTGATCATCGTGTCCTCGTTTTGCCGGCTAATGCCGACTTGTTAGAATAATCGACCTCGCGCTATATGGAGACTATCTCCGATTCGTTCTAAATACGGAGAGTGTCTCCGATGTGCAAGGGTTAAGGTCAGTCATGTCTCAATCGTCGACCGCATCAGCCCTCCGCAGGGACGCGCAACACAATCGGGCGCACATCCTCGAAGTAGCGCGACAAGCGTTCGGCAACGACAGTGTTGACGTTTCGATGGATGCTATCGCGAAGCTGGCGGGCGTGGGGGCAGGGACGCTCTACCGCCATTTTCCAAACAAAGACGCCCTGTTGGCTGCGCTGCTAGTTCTTCACTATGAAAGCCTCGACCATCGTCGCGTTGAAATCGAAGCCGGGGAGAGCGATGCAGGCCGCGCACTCGAACTCTGGGTTGAAGCTCTCGGCGACTGGATGCTGGCTTATGAGGGCTTGCCTGAACCGTTACGGGCGGCTTGCCGAGTAGAATCCCCGCTGACGCCGACCTGCCATGCTGTCATCACGACGACGGAGCGAATCCTGAAGGCTGCACAGGACGAAGGGCTCGCACGACGGACGATG
Organism: Mesorhizobium sp. M7A.F.Ca.MR.362.00.0.0; assembly: GCF_004023175.1. NCBI lineage: Bacteria > Pseudomonadati > Pseudomonadota > Alphaproteobacteria > Hyphomicrobiales > Phyllobacteriaceae > Mesorhizobium > Mesorhizobium sp. M7A.F.Ca.MR.362.00.0.0. The sequence goes on along the minus strand of NZ_RZTF01000504.1, from coordinate 1,638 downwards.
GCTGGGCGCGACATTTTTTTCGGAGCACTGGCGATCGCTTGGGCGAGCGGCGCAACGGCAGCGGGCGAAGACACACGGAACGTGCTTCGCGACGTCTTGAAGAACGGGTGGATAGAACCGAAACCAGCACCGGGCGGCCGAGTTTAGTCCGCCTATCCGACTGCGCAGCCTTTCGAATTCATAACGACTGCCGCCAGCCCGTGTGCATCAAACAAACGCTTTCTGAATAGGCTGCCGTCGTCTGGATGGACGGCGGCTTTTGGGCCTGGGAAGAGCGGCGTGCGAGGGCGGCAATTGGTGCTGAAACTTTGCGACCAAGCGTGAGCACACGTCTTGGCGCTATGCTATGATTTCTGATCCCGCTTCCTGAAAACGGGGGATCCCGCAGAGCCTGAGGCAAGTCACCACTTCGTCCAGGAGGATATCGAGTGCTTTGGCCACACCGGCCTCGCCAGCCACGGCGCCGAACAGTGCGGCCCGGCCGATCGCCGCGACGGTGGCGCCGCGTGCCTTGGCCTTGATGATGTCCGTGCCCGTGCGGATACCGGAATCGATGAGGATCGGGGCTTGGGCGCCAAGTGCCTGACGGATGGCGGGCAGGGCATCGATGCTCGATACAGCACCGTCGAGCTGACGGCCTCCATGGTTGGACACCCAGATGCCATCGGCACCAGCCGCCACCAGTCGCGACGCGTCGCCCGGGTGCAGGACGCCCTTGACCAGCAGCCGGCCTTTCCACCAGTCGCGGATCTGGCGGAAATCGTCCCAGTCGAAACCTGCATGGAGGCTGCCGCCAACACGCGCGGCGATCGTCAGGCCGGCGCTGTTGTCACCGAGATAGCCGCGGACGTTCTCGAACTGGGGCAGACGACCGCGCAGCAGGCGCAGCGACCAGCCAGGATGAAGCATGCCTTCCCAGAGATGCCGGGCCGAAGGCCGCAGTGGGATGGATATGCCGTTCCTAAGATCCTTTTCGCGCTTGCCCCCGGCTTGCAGATCAACGGTCACCACCAGCGTCGAATAGCCAAATTCTTCCGCTCGCCTCACCAGTTGGCGATTGAAGTCGAAATCCTTGAGCACATAAAGCTGGAACCACAGCGGCCCCTGTACGGCTCGCGCCATGCCTTCGATGCTGGCCGTGGCCATGGTGGAGAGTGTGTAGGGGATGCCGCGAGCGGTTGCCGCCCTCGCGATGGCAATGTCGGCTCCGGGCCTGACCAGCGCGCAGGAACCCATCGGGCTGATCACGAGCGGTGTCGGCAAGGTCTCGGACCAGAGCGTCGTGGAAACGTTCGGATGCGAAACATCGGTAAGCACGCGCGGCAAAAGTCTGATCTTTTCGAAATCGCTTCGGTTGGCGTTAAGGGTGAGTTCCTGCCCCGCCCCGCCATCGATGAATTCGAAGATGGATTTCGGCAGGCGACGACGGGCAAGCCTGCGAAAATCCTCGACCGAAACCTGGCGATCGAGAGCGCCCATCTCAAGCCTCGCCCTCGTGCCGGTCGGCAATGAATATCCGGCGCATGAGCGTCTGGCCGATCTTGCGAGGTCCAACAAGATCTATCTTCACCTTGATCATCAGTCACGCCGCTGCCGCGAGCCGGTCGCAGATCGAGCGGGTTATCTCGCTGGTCGACG
>NZ_RZTF01000503.1:0-4043 GCF_004023175.1 Mesorhizobium sp. M7A.F.Ca.MR.362.00.0.0 | reverse complement strand
GTGGCTCGCCCCGGAAGGGGTAAGGGTGAGGGGCAGCGCGACGCCTCGCTTTTTATTGACGGGCCTCCCAAGGCCCGTCAGTCTGCGAGGAGGCCGTTCCGCCAATCGCTGTCAGGCATGATGAACTATTCCGACACATCCATTGCTGCATCCGTGACCGCCCCGTTCCTCAGCCTCGAGAACGTGCGCAAGACCTATCCGGGCGTCGTCGCGCTGGACGGCTTCTCCATGGAGGTCAAGCCGGGCGAGGTTATCGGCCTCGTCGGCGAAAACGGCGCCGGCAAATCGACCTTGATGAAGATCCTCGGCGGCGTCACCACGCCCGACAGCGGCACGATCACGGTCGACGGCACCGCGCATGACAGGCTCTCCGTCGAAGCCAGCCTGGGTTCGGGCATTGCCTTCGTCCACCAGGAACTCAACCTGTTCGAAAATCTCGATGTCGCCGCCAATATCTTCTTCGGCCGCGAGCCGTTGCGTGCCGGGCCGCTGAAACTCGTCGACCGCGCCAGGCTGCGCACCATGGTGGCGCCGCTGTTGAAGCGCGTCGGCGCCAATTTTTCCGCCGACACGCCGGTTGCCACCCTGTCGCTGGCCCAGCAGCAGATGGTCGAGATCGCCAAGGCACTGTCGATCGAGGCGCGGCTGGTCATCCTCGACGAGCCGACATCGAGCCTGCCGCTCGCCGAGACCGACAAATTGCTCGACGTCATCAAGGCGCTCAAGGCCGACGGCATCAGCGTCATCTTCATTTCGCACCGCCTGCATGAGGTCGAGCGCGTCGCCGACCGCGTCGTCGTGCTGCGCGACGGCATGCTTGCCGGTACGCTGGGCAAGCATGACATCGGCCACGACCAGATGGTCAAGCTGATGATCGGCCGCATGCTGAAGGAGCGCGAGAAAGCCTCGGAAGCGGCGCGTGCGCCCGGCGCCGTAGCACTCGCGGCCAAGGCCATCCGCACACCTGCCTATCCCGGCCGGCCGGTCGATCTCGATGTCAGGCGCGGCGAAATCCTCGGCCTCGCCGGCCTTGTCGGTTCCGGCCGCACCGAGCTGGCGCGGGTGTTCTTCGGCATCGACTCGAAGCTCGGCGGCGCGCTCGAACTCGACGGCAAGCCGCTCGCGCTGGCGTCCGCGGCCGACGCCGTCGCGCACGGCATCTTCCTGGTGCCGGAAGACCGCAAGCTCACCGGCATCCTGCTCGACCTGTCGATCGCGCAGAACATCTCCCTGCCCAATCTGCCCGCGCATGCGCGCCGCTCCCTGGTGTCCAAAAGCGCCGAGACCGCCACCGCCGAGAAGCAGAAGAAGGATCTCGGCATCAAGGCGCCTTCGGTGCAGACGCGCACCGGCACGCTGTCGGGCGGCAACCAGCAGAAGGTCGTGCTCGGCAAGTGGCTGGCCATGAACCCCAAAGTGATGATTTTGGACGAGCCGACGCGCGGCATCGACATCGGCGCCAAGGCGGAAATCTACGGGCTGATGCGGGCGCTCGCCGATGCCGGCGTCGCCGTGCTGATGATCTCGTCGGACATGGAAGAGGTGATCGGCGTGTCCGACCGCATCGCCGTCATGCATGAGGGCCAAATCTCGGGCATTCTCGACAAGGATCGGTTCAGCCAGGAAAACGTGCTGCTGCTGGCGGTGGGCAAGCAGCCGAAGTAGTTTTGCCGGGGTCTCGCTCAAGCGCGATCCGCTCAGGCATTGGGGAGAAGACGATGAGCAAGAAAGATCTCGGCCTGCTGATCCTGATCCTGGTGGTCGGGGCGATCGTGGCGATCATCAATCCGCGCTTCCTGCTGCCGATCAACCTCGCCAACACCTCGAACCTGATCGGCCTGTTCGGCATCCTGTCGATCGGCCAGGCCTTCGTCATCATCACCGGCGGCATCGAATTGTCGGTCGGCTCGGTGGTCGCGCTGCTCGGCACGCTGTTCATCGACTTCATCGCCGTGCGTGGCATGGAATGGCCGCTGGCCTTCGTGCTCATCCTGCTGCTTGGCGCCATCATCGGCCTGGCGCATGGCTGGTTGATCACAAGGCTCAAGCTGCAGCCCTTCGTCGTCACGCTGTGCGGCCTGCTGATCTACCGCGGTGTTGCCCGCTTCTACACCGCCGACGGCACCGCGGGTTTTGCCTTCGGCCAGAATTTTCCCGACCTCGAATTCCTCACCGCCGGGCGTTCCTATGGCGTACCCAACAGCTTCATCGCCCTGATCGTCATCTCGATCGTCATGTGGGTGGTGCTGCACCGCTCGGTGTTCGGCCGCTATCTCTACGCCATCGGCAAGAACGAGGAGGCGGCGAAATATTCCGGCATCCGCACCGGCCGCGTCGTCATCGCCGCCTACGTCATTTGCGGCGTGCTGACGGCGCTGTCGGCGATCTATTTCGCCATGTACACGCGCTCGATCTCACCGGCCAGCCACGGCCAGTTCTACGAACTCTACGCCATCGCCGCCGCCGTGCTCGGCGGCTTCTCGCTGCGCGGCGGTGAAGGCTCGCTGATCGGCGTCATCCTCGGCACGGTGCTGCTGCAGGAACTGCAGAACCTAGTCAACCTGCTCGGCATCCCGTCCTCGCTCAACTTCGCGGTGATGGGCGGCGTCATCCTCATCGGCGTGCTGGTCGACCAGCAATGGGGCGTGTTCCGGGAACGGCGGCTGATGGTCGACGCCACCCGAAAAAGCGCCGCCGGCGCGGCCGCGGAATAGCGCCTCGCGGCGAATGGCGGGCGATGGCTGCAATTCCTGAACCGTTGACGCTCAGGGCCGGCGCGCTCGAAGCCGAACTGGTGCCGCAAATCGGCGGCAGCCTCAGCGCGCTGCGCTGGCGCGGCATCGATCTCATGCGCAGGCTCTCGGACCATGATCGCGAAGCGGGCAACGTGCTTGGCGTTGCCATGTTCCCGATGATGCCCTACGCCAACCGCATCGCCGGAAATACCTTCGAGTTTCGAGCGAAGCGCTGGCGGGTCCAGCCCAACAATCCGCCCGAAACCATCAACGTGCATGGCAGCGGCTGGAAACACCCCTGGACTGTCACTGCGGCGGGCGACGCCCAGGCAACGCTGTCGCTGGATATCGCAGCCGGCCTCGAACCCTACTCCTATCACGCGACGCAGGCTTTCGTGCTGTCCGAAGAAGGCCTCGGCGTGACCATGACACTGACCAACACGGGGCCGGTTTCCATGCCGTTTGGTTTCGGCCTGCATCCCTGGTTCGATCGCGACCCGGACGTCACGCTGCAATTCAAGGCCGCCCGGTTCTATCTGGAGGAACCGCAAGGCATCGCCGGCGATCCGATAGCGCTTGCGCCCGAACTCGACTTCGCCGAGGGCCGGCCTTTACCCGCCGGCTGGCGCAACAATGATTATGGCGGCTGGACGGGTGAGGCGACGCTTCGCTTTCCGGCGCGCGGCGCGGGTTTGCGCATCAAGGCCGATCCGATCTTCAAGCACCTGATGCTGTACGCCGACCCGGCCAAGCCTTATTTTTGCGTCGAACCGCAGACCATGGCCTCCGGTGCTTTCAACCGGGGCGGATGGAGCGATCCGGACGAGGGCACCATCGTACTCGCCCCAGGTGAAAGTTCGGCTGGCACGGTGTCGCTGATGCCCTTTGCGCTTGGGGCTTAAAGCGCCCATCGCGTGTACGACGCGTCAGGAGCCGACGATCTAGATCAGGCCCGACATGTCGGAAAAAGCCATCGCCTTGCGCAGCACCTCGGCGAAGCGTTCGCCGGCCGTCTCGCGCGGGCCGCTGTTGTCGATCGAGGTGACGCCGGGCCCGGACAGAGTGACATTGGCGCTGCGCGCCAGCCGCGCCAGCACTTCGCCGCGTGACTCGCGGCCGCGCATCGCCAGACGCTCGGCCAGCACTTCAGGCGAGGCGGTGATCTCGACGATGGCCAGATTGGCATAGCGTTCGCGCAAGGAGGGGATGATCGCGCGCGACACATTGGCGACAGCGACACGGCCATTGGCAACGGACCAGTCGACATCGGCGGGGATGCCGTAGCGCAAGCCGTGCGCTTCCCAGGAG
>NZ_RZTF01000502.1:0-4062 GCF_004023175.1 Mesorhizobium sp. M7A.F.Ca.MR.362.00.0.0 | reverse complement strand
TTTACATTTTCGTAAGACTTCAATATCTCATATAATCTTATACTGTATTGACTTCTCATTGTCATAACATACAAATAGTTGTACTTGGTAAAAAACTGTTTCAATTGTAGTAAGTAAGGCTTTAAATCTTTATCCAACCTAATATCAATAACACCCTTACGACGATCGATCCTTACTTTATCAATCCAGCGCATTAACAACTCAGTTCCATCTTCTTGTTCTATCCAAAAGCTTTTATCACTTAAGGTTTTTAAAGTACTTCTAATGTTCATATAGTTTTTCCCATTTTTATAATCGATTTCACAAACTTTACAATAGTCCTTAATGGAAAAGGGATAGGTTTTAAAGTCATCATCCTTTGGCTCTATCATCTGGATGAGATGCAAAATTAACTTTTGTTCAGATAGGTTTAAATCATAACGAGTTTTTTGAATTAGATAGTTAGACTTCACAACAGGATAATTACGTGTTGCCATTTCTTTTAATCTGGGGACTCTATCAGATAAGTTCTCAATTCTTCTAGCCATTTCTTCTCCACCTAAATTATGTATTAGCAATATTTTACCAAAAGGTGAGAGTTTATGTAAATACCAAAAAAACTCACTTTAATAGTACCATTACTCACTTTAATAGTACCATTACTCACTTTTAAGCGTACCATTACTCACTTTTAAGCGTACCATTACTCACTTTTAATTTTTTCAGGCTTAGAGCCCCAAGGGATTCAAGCTCCTATAAATAGTATTAAAAAGGTTTAAAAAGCTTTTAAAAAATAACTATATTATTAAATATAAAATTTTGCTGGATTCTTATTACATCTAGATACAAACAATAATTTCTTTAAAGTATAATAGACTTTTAAAGTCTATTATACTTCTAACCTAATGATTACGATGTATACTATTTTTTCTATTAAATTCATCTCTTCTTTGCTTCCAGTTTTCATAATCCTCTATACCTAAAGAAGAATGATCTATTCTATTAAACGTTTTATCTTTTTCTTGTTCAATAAGAAAATCATTTTTAGAAAAGAACTTAGCATAGGTAATAGCTCTTTCAAAGAGCCCTTCTGCAAATTTAGAAGCATGTTTTTGGGCTGTTTTAAGAATTAAAGATATTTGCTCTTGGGTTTTCTCTAAAACGTTTATACGCCCTTTCAGTTGGTCATTTTCCTTTTTTAACCTTTCATTTTCAACCAGCACCATATTCGCTGCTCTTCGAATCCCATCTAAACGAGTTAACTCTGAGTGTGTAACTGTATAAACTGTTTCAGGCTTTCCATTTATCAATTCTTCCCTTTTTTTATAAACTTTTGGACCAGAGTGTTCAAACTCCAAATACTCTTTAGATGTATTTAAACGTCTTTCTAAGGCCTCTTTTTCTTTTTCTAGACTTTCAATACGTTTTTCCTTTTCTTCCTCAATTTTGGCCATTTCTGACATTCTAGAGTGCATGTCCTTAAATTCAGAAACAGTTAAATGCTTTCTTTCTGAATTTGGTTCACCTCGTTGTAACTTAAATCCCCTTTTTTCTAAAAATAAAGGTAAATCAGCTTGAATAGACAATAATTCTTTTCTGGTAAAAATATTTTTGGCCTGCAGTTTTCCATCCCTCATTGGGACAATCCCTAAATGCATATGTGGAGTAGTTTCATCTAAATGAACTTTGGCATATGCTATATTTTGTTTTCCATAACGCTCTTCATAAAATTCAGCAGCAGCTGCAAAGAAATTCTCTGTCTCCTCTAGATCCATCTCTTTAAAAAATTCCTGGTCACTCGTGATGATCCACTCATTCACCAAAACTGCATCCTTCCGAATAGCTCGATCTCCTTCCCTTTGTTCATCAATGATACTCATGATTCTATTTCGATAATCTATATCCGAAGGATTCACCAAATCAAAATTTAAATGAGATCGTTCCACATCAATATCTTTATTGCTATGATTTTCGAACTCTCTTTGATTATGTTTTTGAATCCCTCCTAGATTTTGTGTTTTCATTTTTTGCATTCTCGCTACTATGTAGCTCATTTTCGCGCTCCCCCTGTTCGCTCGATTAAAGGATCTTTAGTACATAAAGTATAACACACTATACTTTGTACCCAAAGTTACGCGTGTTGGGGATTCCCCAAACCCCTAAAAACCTTTTCGACTAATCGTCGAACTCGCTAACCAATCATAAATATTAGATTGGTTTAGACAGCGAGAAAAACAAAAAAAACAGATCTCCTGTATACAGGAGATCTGTCCCTTAAAAGTGAAAAGGACCCGCTAAACGCAGGCCTCTTCTTAGTTAGTGTTTAAAATTACAGAAATACATTTCTGTAAATCATAGTATTCCTTTTATGGTCATCAATATACTACATTTATATGCTGTTTTCAAGAGTTATGTCATTTTTTTCGCTATTTAGGTCCATAAAAAGAGACAATTTATCCTTTAGAGCAGTAAAATCATCAGGATTTAAACTACATTTCCCTTCAGGTAAAAGGCTTTGAATGTTTTTCAATCTGCGAATGTGAACTGACTGAATTTGGTTAAACATAACATGACTTTCATCTGTTGTACCAATACCTAATCCTTTAAATGAAAGTTCTTCCGCGGGATTATTAGATCGTTGACGTTGACTAGACAAAGGCACTACTAAGAACATAAACCCCTTTTGTTTAACCACAACAGAATAATGGCCATGATCATTTTTCAAAGTGTTGTCCCTTTGAAGATCACTAATTTCATCCCCTACATTAATTCCATAACGAACAAGAACAATGTCTCCAGGGTTGATTCCTAATGGATGACCCTTAGGTTTCACAGTACCCATTTGTTTTCTAAGATTAAACTTCGCCGATTCATCAGCGTTTCTGAAAGCATTCTTCAAAGCGATGTGTTTAGTGTTTCGCTTGTTTTCTTTAAGTTGAGCTATACACCATTTTAAATATGATTCTGCGTAGTTTTGATCAACATCTAATAACTCTCCCCAAAAAGAAGAGTGTAATGCTCTCGCAGCACTTTGATTATCGCTATCTCTTAAATTTGTCATAGAGTTCCCCCTTTTCCCTGGATTAATTCTACCACATCCCCATATATTAGGTCTCATTCTTTTCCACTTTTGTCGAAAAATGTCGTTTTTCTCGCGTGATATTACTAATAACAATAAAAAAGGGTTTTTCTCTCTTCCAATTGAATGTATATTGCGAGGTGAATCGATATGAAAGAAAATAAAACATATACTTCTAGCGAGATAGCAAAACAAATTTTAGTAGAACCAGTTACAGTAAGAAAATACTCTCAAATGCTTGAAGATAAAGGCTATATTTTTAATAGAGATAATAAAGATCATAGGCGCTATACCGATAACGATTTAACCGCTTTTAAACATCTAACAGCTTTAAGAAACAATGGTTTATCTGTTGATGAGTCCATCAACCATATAGCGAACTTATATCACCATAATTTATCTATATTGCCTACCGATACAACGCTACATCAAGAAGAATCTCCCCTTTTGACCTTCATAAAGAAGCAAGAAGAATTCAACCAAAAAATATTAGAACAATTAGAAAGACAGGAACAAAGACAAAGAGAACGAGATCAAAATTTAATGTATGCTTTGAGAGAAACACAGGAGACAAAAAAACAACTCGCAGTTTCCCAGCAAAAAAAATGGTGGAAGTTTTGGGTTAAATAAAAAAACCTCAGATCTATTCTGAGGTTCTCAATAAGGGATTTCGTCGATTGCATTCTTCTTTTTCTTGTCTAAAGTTCGCTCAATGAGTCTCTGAGACATGACCTTTTCTGTCTCTGTTTTAGATGTAATATGAAAAACTACCTCAAAAACACTTCTCCCTTTTTTTATCGTATCGTATTTAATAAAGAGATCAGTAAATTTATTGATTTCTTTAATGGCTTGTTCAATTACAAATCGCTTAAAATCAACCCATCTTGGCATTACATCATTATCTAAATTTAACATTTTTCTTAACTCTTCTACCTCATAGATAATACCTTTTACATTTTCGTAAGACTTCAATATCTCATATAATCTTATACTGTATTGACTTC
>NZ_RZTF01000501.1:0-4072 GCF_004023175.1 Mesorhizobium sp. M7A.F.Ca.MR.362.00.0.0 | reverse complement strand
GGCCTGGAGTTCTCCGTATGGACAGGATGGCAAAATGTCGGTGTCCCAGCCCAGTCAGATGCCGGACGGCAGCGACCGCGCCCCTCCTGCCGTCGATCTTTATCGAATTGATGTCGGGACCTGCGTCGCTTTCGAGAATGACGAAGGGCAGGCGCCGCCGTTGTGCCGATGTTATGAGACCGATGTCCCCGCTGTGACCAAGGATGAAGCCGTCAACGAGGGCCTCGCGGATGCTGGCGAAGCGGGTATTATCGGTGCCGTTTACAAGGCTGAGCGTCGTTCCGGCCTCGTCGCAGGCGAGCGAAACGCCCAGCACCAGCTCGCGGCCATAGGGACTTCTCATCACCTCGGCGATGGCGTAGGCGCCAGGTGGCATGAACCCGATGGCATTGAACTTGCCATCCCGCAGCAATCGACCCTTTGGATCGGGGCCGCCAAATCCAAGCGCTCGCGCAGCCGCTTCGACACGTTGGCGCAACTCAGGCCTAACCAGTTCCGGCCGGTTGAAGACGTTGGAAACAGTGCCCCGGGAGACACCGGCAGCCTTGCCCACGTCGGCTAGCGTTGGCATTGCGATTCACCCATTTCCCTTCAGTTAGACCATTTTTTGGAGCGCTCCAAGAATTTTGTTGACTCGAAAGTGGAAAGGGCGGATCGTATCACTTGGAGCGCTCCAAGTAGGCGTATCTGGCATTTTCGCGACTGAAACATCGAAGATCGTCAAATGGCTTGGTCGCAACGGCCATGCCCAGGGAGGGAGTTATGGCAGAAACCAATGTTTTTCCCGCCTCGCTTGTCGGTAAGACTTTCGACTGCGTTTTCGGCCCGTTCGTACCCCGGCTGACGTTTTTCTCGCCGGAAGAACTACATGTGCATGCGTCGATCGGAGCCACCAAAATTGACGAGGTGGTCAAGATCGACATGACCAGCGTACGCCCGAACCTCGTGCTCATGAGCTGGACGGAGCAGAGCGGCAACTTCATCGTGCAGTTGCAGGATCATGAGAAAGGGATCGTCCACAACTATGCGCGGCTGGCCGACGGGCAGCTCTTCTGTGCCCAAGGCGTCATTCAAGCCGTTGCGCCTGCGTGACGCTCCCGCGTCGGGGCCCGGCAGAGTGCGGCATCGACCGGCATACTGCTGTTTCCTAGTTGAAGTACTTCGGATTACGATCTGCTGAATTGCCGTCATCGATTTCCCTATTGAAGGAGGAAAGTGCGATGGAACTCGCTTACGACAGTCATCTGCTTGCCCGAATTCTGCTGAGCGTCGCGACCGTGGGCTACGGTGTGGTGACGATCAAAGCCGACCTCAACGCCACCCACGCCACCAATCCGCTGTGGACTCCGCACGCCCGGTTTCACGTCGTTTGGCAGGTGCTGAGCTACACCGGAGTCGCGCTGATTGCGCTGGGGCTTATCTGGATTGGAGGCCCACTCCAAGCCGAGCGGCTCTATCTCGCCGGGGGATTGGGCGTCGCCATGTATGGAGCGTTCTTCGTGGCCATGCTCTCACGACCGATCTATGGCGGCGTGCTCTACGACGAGAACGGCTACCTGCCATTCCGACCGCCGTTCGGACCGGCGGGTTGGCGGTGGGATGTCAACGTCACCGTCTTTACCGCGATGTCCGCGATCCTGCTGCTGGGCTTGGCCGCGATTTAGGACAGCGCCAGCACCCCGAGCCGGTCGACCAGCCGATCGCGGTCTGATGTCAGGCCCTTATAGTCGAGTTGGGCGAGATCGAGCGCTTCGAGCTGGGCGGCGAAAGACGCCGCGAGCTTCGCCCGATCAGGGTGCCTGGCCAGCACGGCGAGCGGGTCGAGATGGATGCGGATGGTGAACAGGATATCGCGTGAAACAGGCAGTTTGCGCAGGGTCTGCCGCTCGACGCGGATGAACGCATGAGCGTCGATATCGCCATCGGGAAAGCGCGACGGCCGGTTGGTCGCGCGGTCGATGCGCTGCAGGTCGGAGAGCGGATGATAGAGCGCGTTGTCGGACTGGATCGACCAGTTGTAGCGCTCGACGGCCTGCCCCTGGAGGCCATCGAACATCCGGTTGATGAGTTCCGCCGGACGCGTGCCCGGGCCGAAACCCGGCACCGGCGCGTGGATGTCCTGCAGCGGCTTGCCAAATTTTTCCAGGAGCGACCAGGACGAGGGGAAGCAAAGCGAGCCGGCAACCAGCCGCCAGCCGCTGTCGCCACGGCGCATCAGGATCAGGTCTTCCTGGACGAGCTGTGAGGCCTTGGCCAGCGGCGCATCGGCGAGGGAAGCAGGCAGACGGCCCGCCGCGCCCACCACCTCGATGCCTGATCCGCCGAGCCGATGGGTTTCGGGGAACCTCTCCAGGAGATGCGCAGCGAGCAAGTCGAGCACTTCCTGCTGGGCATCGCGCGTGCCGTCCTCCTCGACGAAAACGCGCTCTGGGATTTCGGCATAGAGCCGGTGCTTTTCGGCGAGATACGGCAGCAGATGGCCGTCGATCTCGATCCAGTCCGCCGGATCGAGCGGCTTCAGCCCGATACTGAACAGTTTCGACGAGCCGTCATAGGGCGTGTGGGTGGGGAGCGTATGCTCTGGGGGCGTGTGAGTGGGCACAGTCGTCCTGTTTCAGGTCAGTCTTGCGGGGATCAGTCCGCGCAGCGAATTGCCGACGAACAGGGACTTGGCGGATTTCAGATCGTCCAAGCTGTAGATCGCTTCGCGGGCGCGGCCTTCATCCAGAAGCTGCGCGCGCAATACACCAGGCAGCAGGCCGCAGTCGAGCCGGGGCGTGGCCAGCACGCCGTCGCCGAGATCGGCAAAGACATTGGTGATCGTGCCTTCACAGATCTCGCCGCGCTCGTTGGCCATAAGCACCTCGTCGGCCTGGGTGATGAGGTGTTCGGCGCGGGCACGCGTGTAGAGCTGCCGCCGGCTGGTCTTGTGGCGCAGCAGCGTGTCGTGCGAATCGAGCCTCGTCCGCGCCAGCCGCAGCATCCAGACCTTGTCGGCGGCGAGCGGTTCATAAGGCTGCGCCGAGGCCGCCACCTCACCATCGTGCGACAGGACGAGCCGCGTGCGCATGGCAACGCCGGAACCGCCGACTGCGCTGCTCAGTGCCTCGCCGACCTTGCCTGGAGCACAGCGGAAGCCGAGCTCCGCCGCCGAGCCATAGAGGCGCGCAAGATGGCGATCGAAGCGCAGGAAGCCCGGGCCGGGTTCCCAGCGCATGGTCTCGATCAACTGAAAGTCGGCGGTGTTCCCGTCGCGAAGCGCGCTTTCAGCAGACACTCCTGATACTCCTCCTGCGCCGTCGAATCGAAGACGACGCCGCCTCCGACATTGTAGACGGCCTCGCCGCCCGAAAAGAGCGAGATGGTGCGGATCGCCACGGAAAAGCGCATCGGGCCGCCGGGCGCGATCCAGCCTATGGCGCCGCAATAGGCATCGCGGGGCGTGCCTTCCAGGTCGCGCAGGATCTCCATGGCACGGATCTTAGGCGCGCCGGTGATCGAACCGCAAGGAAACAGCGCCGCGAAGATCTGGCGGATAGAGAGACCCGGCAGCAGTTTGGCCCTGACGTCGCTCACCATCTGATGCACGGTCGGGTAAGTCTCGATGCGGAACAGCGCCGGCACGTCCAGCGTGCCGACCTCGCTGATCAACGAGATATCGTTGCGCAGGAGATCGACGATCATGCGGTTTTCGGCCTGATTCTTCTCGTCATTGCGCAGGAAGATCTTCTGCCGTTCGTCCTCGGCCTTGGTCGCGCCTCGCGGCGCCGTGCCCTTCATCGGATGCGTCTCGATCATGCCCTCGGCGTCGATCTCGAAGAACAGTTCAGGCGAGCGCGACAGCACGATGGGTTCACCGAGCGCGATCAGCGCGCCATATTTCACCGGCTGACGTTCCGTCAATGCATCGAAGGCGGCCAGCGGCTCGCCTGACCATTGCGCATGCACGGGAAAGGTCAGATTGCCCTGGTAGCAATCACCTTGCCGGATGTGCTGGTGCAGCCGCGAGAAGCGTTTTTCATAATCCTCCGGCGACCACGTCGCACGGGCGTCGAAGATCGGGCCGTTGGTC
>NZ_RZTF01000004.1:63692-66262 GCF_004023175.1 Mesorhizobium sp. M7A.F.Ca.MR.362.00.0.0 | reverse complement strand
GGCATCGGGCTACACGGTCCTCGGCCTTTTCGGCTTCAGCGGCTATCGCAAGGCCTCGGCCGAATCGGTGGAACTCGCCAAGCATTGGCTGGAAAAGGCCGATCTTGTCGACCGTGCCGACGACCCGGCCGGCGACCTGCCCTATGGCGCGCAGCGCCGCCTCGAGATCGCTCGCGCCATGTGCACGGGACCCGAGCTTCTGTGCCTCGACGAACCGGCGGCCGGCCTCAATCCGAAGGAATCGGCGGCGCTGAACGAGCTGCTGATCGACATCAAGAACACATCCGGTACCTCGATCCTGTTGATCGAGCACGACATGTCGGTGGTCATGCAGATCTCCGACCATGTCGTGGTGCTGGAGTACGGCCGCAAGATCTCGGACGGCAGTCCGCAGTCGGTGCGCACCGACCCGCGCGTCATCGCCGCCTATCTCGGCGTCGACGACGAGGAAGTCGAAGCGGTCCTTACCGAAGTCGGCGACGAAGATGTCATCGAACAGCTCGATACAGGGCCGGATGCCGCGCATGGTCCGGGAACGTCGTCGTCCTATCTCGCCGGGCCGGTGACCGACACGGTCGGCCATAGTTCGGGCGAGCGGGTTACGGTGGCCAAGGGAGCGTCAAAGGCCGGTCAGGTCGACGCCAGGTCGCTCGCCGCGGCAAACAAGGCAGCCCCGCTGGCAGCCGTGCCGGCAGCGAAGGCAAAGCCTGCTCCGAAAGCGGCTTCAAAGGCGGCAACCGGCGCGGCGGCGACGTCGACCGCGTCGGCCAAGCCGGCAGCCAAGGCCCCGGCAAAGGCTGGAGAGATCTCCAACCGGCTGGCGGCACCTCGCGGCGGCAAGGCCGATAATTTGACCCGCATCAAGGGCATCGGCACGGTCAACGAGAAGAAGCTCAACGATCACGGCATCTTCCATTTCGACCAGATCGGCGCCTGGAAAAAGGCCGACGTCGAGGCCGCCGAAGCCTATCTCGCCTTTGACGGACGTATCGCGCGCGAGGAATGGGTCAAACAGGCCAGGCTGCTCGGCCAGGGCAAGGACACGGAATTCTCGCGCCGCGTCGATGCGGGCAAGGTGGCGACAAGCCATGCTTCCGCAAAGACTGCAAAGGCAGCCACCGGAAAGACCGGGAGCAAGACCGCTGCCAAGCCCGTGGCGGGCAAGCGCGGAGGAGGCAAGTGATGGCCGCGACAACGCTGCTCGATATCAAGGGCGTGCAGACTTACTACGGCAACATCCGAGCCTTGAACGGCGTCGATGTCACTGTGAAGGAAGGTGAGATCGTGGCGCTGATCGGTGCCAACGGCGCCGGCAAGTCGACGCTGATGATGACTATTTTCGGCGCGCCGCGGGCTCGCGCCGGCACCATCACCTTTGCCGGCACCGACATCACCCAGATGCCGACGCACGAGATCGCGCGCATGCGCATTGCCCAGTCGCCCGAGGGCCGGCGGATATTTCCGCGCATGACGGTGATGGAAAACCTGCAGATGGGCGCCAGCCTCGACAACCTCAAGCACTATGACGAGGACGTCGAGAAGGTGTTCACGCTGTTCCCGCGTTTGAAAGAGCGCATCACCCAGCGCGGCGGCACGCTGTCGGGCGGTGAGCAGCAGATGCTGTCGATCGGACGCGCGCTGATGGCACGGCCGAAGCTGCTTTTGCTCGACGAGCCGTCGCTGGGTCTCGCGCCGCTGATCGTCAAGCAGATATTCGACGCCATCCGCGAACTGAACCGCACCCAGGGGCTGACCGTGTTCCTGGTCGAGCAGAACGCCTTCGGCGCGCTCAAGCTCGCCACGCGCGGCTACGTCATGGTCAATGGCAATGTGACGATGAGCGGCACCGGCAAGGAACTGCTCGCCAATCCGGAAGTGCGCGCCGCCTATCTCGAAGGCGGACACCACTGAGTTCGGAGCGGAATGCGTGCATCCGCCATTCCGCTCCAGATTGTTTGTTTGTCGCATGATCTTAGTCCGGAAAGTCCGCAACTTTTCGGGGTCATGCTAAGGAGACTTCACCATGCAGGGCATTCTTTACGAGGAACCCTCGATCTGGCAGTTCTTCTTCGTCACCTGTCTGCTCGGCGGCTGGGCGGCGTGGATGACGGGCAAGGCCAGTGCTCAGACGTGGCGCAGCTTCATCCAGCTGTTCGCCTATATGCTGGGCCTCGGCATCGCGATCCGCTTCATCCATCACGCGCTGTTCGGCGGCACCATGTTCTCGCTGCACTATTATGTCGTCGACACCATCGTGCTGATGATCCTCGGCTTCGTTGGCTACCAATACACGCGCACCAACCAGATGGTGACACAGTATAATTGGCTCTACGAAAGAGCTTCACTCTTGAGCTGGAAACCGAAAGGTTGACGTTCATCATTAACGCCGTCTCGAAATTGAATCGGCGTGACAAGTGCCTGAAAATCGGCAAACTATGCTTTCTGCGATAAGGGTGGGCATCGCATGAAAGCTTCATCCACGCCCACTCCGTTAATGGGAGCGTTTAAATGAAAAAGTCACTTTTGTCCGCCGTCGCCCTGACCGCGCTTGTCGCGTTCGGCGGTGCCGC
>NZ_RZTF01000004.1:48562-63682 GCF_004023175.1 Mesorhizobium sp. M7A.F.Ca.MR.362.00.0.0 | reverse complement strand
GCGTGGGCTGACGTAATGGTCGGCGTCGCTGGCCCGATCACCGGTCCGAATGCCGCCTTCGGCGCGCAGTTGCAGAAGGGTGCCGAAGCTGCTGTCGCCGACATCAATGCGGCTGGCGGCATCAATGGCGAGCAGATCAAGCTCGAAGTCGGCGACGACGTTTCCGATCCGAAGCAGGGCATCTCGGTCGCCAACAAGTTCGTCGGCGACGGCGTCAAGTTCGTGGTCGGTCACTTCAACTCCGGCGTCTCGATCCCGGCCTCGGAAGTCTATGCCGAGAACGGCATCGTCGAAGTGACGCCGGCCGCAACCAACCCGCAGTTCACCGAACGCGGCCTGTGGAACGTGTTCCGCACCTGCGGACGCGATGACCAGCAGGGCAGCATTGCTGGCGCTTATCTGGCCGCCAACTTCAAGGATGCCAAGATCGCCGTCGTGCACGACAAGACCACCTACGGTCAGGGCCTTGCCGACGAAACCAAGAAGGCGATGAATGCCAAGGGCCTGACGGAAGTCATGTACGAAGGCATCAATGTCGGCGACAAGGACTTCTCGGCGCTGATCGCCAAGATGAAGGAAGCCGGCGTTTCCATCATCTATTGGGGCGGCCTGCACACCGAAGCCGGCCTGATCATCCGCCAGGCCGCCGACCAGGGCCTCAAGGCGACGCTGGTCTCCGGCGACGGCATCGTGTCGAACGAGTTGGCTTCGATCGCGGGCGACGCGGTTGCGGGCACGCTCAACACGTTCGGTCCGGATCCGCGCCTGATCCCCGCCAACAAGGAACTCGTCGAGAAGTTCCGCGCGCAGGGTTTCGAACCGGAAGCCTACACGCTCTACTCCTACGCAGCCATGCAGGCGATCGCCGCGGCAGCCACCGCTGCCAAGTCGAACGATCCGCAGGCAGTTGCCAAGGCGCTGCATGAAAACGGCCCGTTCAAGACCGTGCTCGGCGACCTGTCCTATGACGCCAAGGGCGACCCGACGCTGCCCGGCTACGTCATGTACGAATGGAAGAAGGGCGACGACGGCAAGTACACCTACATCCAGAAGATGTAAGCTCGTCAGTCTCCAGATCACGTACGATGCCCGGCGCTCGCGCCGGGCATTTTCTTTTGCCATCACGGGGGGCGGCCGATAGAGCCGGGTTCTTAGCCGGTGAATGATCGTGCGCTAACTGCAAAGCCGGCGCTTTTCTTGCTGTTCGGATGAATGCGAAGGGCTTCTGGCGCAATGATTCCATTTCAATCGGTTTAAACGCACGTCAATTTTGTTTGCACTGCAGCATTTTCACGCTAATCATTGCGCCGATTTCTCTTCCTTCCGTTGCTGGAGCCCAGTCCTTGGCCATCACGAAGATCCTCGTCGCCAACCGGTCCGAAATCGCCATTCGCGTTTTTCGCGCGGCCAACGAACTCGGCCTCAAAACCGTGGCGATCTGGGCCGAGGAAGACAAATACTCCCTGCATCGCTTCAAGGCCGACGAGAGCTACCAGGTCGGACGCGGGCCGCATCTGACCCGGGACATGGGGCCGATCGAAAGCTATCTGTCGATCGAGGAGGTGATCCGCGTCGCCAGGCTGTCGGGTGCCGATGCTATTCATCCCGGCTACGGATTGTTGTCGGAAAGTCCCGAATTCGCCGACGCCTGTGCCGAAGCCGGCATTACCTTCATCGGGCCGAAGCCGGACACAATGCGGCGGCTCGGCAACAAGGTCGCGGCGCGCAATCTCGCCATCGAGGTCGGGGTGCCGGTGATCCCCGCCACCGATCCGTTGCCGGATGACATGGAGGTGGTCAAGAAACTGGCCAAGGGAATCGGCTATCCGGTGATGCTGAAGGCGTCATGGGGCGGCGGCGGCCGCGGCATGCGCGCCATCCGCGCCGAAGCCGACCTTGCCCGTGAAGTCACCGAGGGCAAGCGCGAGGCGAAAGCCGCCTTCGGCAAGGACGAGGTCTATCTTGAAAAGCTGATCGAACGCGCCCGCCATGTCGAGGTGCAGGTGCTGGGCGACACCCATGGCAATGCGGTGCACCTGTTCGAGCGCGACTGTTCGATCCAGCGCCGCAACCAGAAGGTCGTCGAGCGGGCGCCGGCGCCCTATCTCGAAATGTCGCAGCGCGAGGAGCTTTGCGGCCATGCGCTGAAGATCGCCCGCGAGACCAGTTATATCGGCGCCGGCACGGTCGAGTTCCTGCAGGATGCCGACACCGGCAAATTCTATTTCATCGAGGTCAATCCGCGCATCCAGGTCGAGCACACCGTCACCGAGCAGGTGACCGGCATCGATATCGTCAAGGCGCAGATCCACATCCTCGACGGCTTTGCCATCGGCACACCGGAATCAGGCGTGCCGGCGCAGAAGGACATAAGGCTGAACGGCCACGCGCTGCAGTGCCGCATCACCACGGAAGATCCCGAACACAATTTCATCCCCGATTACGGCCGCATCACCGCCTATCGCGGCGCAACAGGCTTCGGCATCCGCCTCGATGGCGGCACCGCCTATTCGGGCGCTGTCATCACCCGCTTCTACGATCCGCTGCTGGAAAAGGTGACGGCGTGGGCGCCGACGCCGGCCGAGACGATCGCCCGCATGAACCGGGCGCTGCGCGAGTTCCGCATCCGCGGCGTCGCCACCAACCTGACTTTCCTCGAAGCGATCATCAACCATCCGAGCTTCGCCGACAATTCCTACACGACCAAGTTCATCGACACGACGCCGGAACTGTTCCAGCAGGTCAAGCGCCAGGACCGCGCCACCAAGCTCATCAACTATCTCGCCGACGTCAGCGTCAACGGCCATCCCGAGACGCGCGGCCGGCCGCAGCCGAAGGCCGATGCGGCCGCACCCGTGGTGCCTTACCTCAACGGCAATGTGCCCGGCGGCAGCAAGCAGAAGCTGGATGTGCTCGGGCCGGAGAAGTTCGCCGCCTGGATGCGCGATCAGAGGCAAGTGCTGGTCACCGACACGACGATGCGCGATGGCCACCAGTCGTTGCTCGCCACCCGTGTGCGAACGCATGACATTGCCGGCATCGCCGGTACCTATGCGCGCGCCTTGCCGCAGCTTCTATCGCTGGAATGCTGGGGTGGCGCCACCTTCGACGTCGCCATGCGCTTCCTCACCGAGGATCCGTGGGAGCGGCTGTCGCTGGTGCGCGAGGCGGCGCCCAATCTGCTGTTGCAGATGCTGCTGCGCGGCGCCAATGGCGTCGGCTACACCAACTATCCCGACAATGTCGTGCAGCATTTCGTCAAGCAGGCAGCAAGCGGTGGCATCGACCTGTTCCGGGTCTTCGATTGCCTGAACTGGGTCGACAACATGCGCGTCGCCATGGATGCGGTCGGCGCCGAGGGTAAGCTGATCGAAGCGGCGATCTGCTATACCGGCGACATCCTCGATCCGGCGCGGGCGAAATACGACCTCAAATACTATGTCGGCCTGGCCAGGGAATTGCAGGCGGCCGGCGCCCACATCATCGCCGTCAAGGACATGGCCGGACTGTTGAAGCCGGCGGCGGCACGCGTGCTGTTCAAGGAGCTGCGCGAGGCGACCGACCTGCCGATCCATTTCCACACCCACGACACGTCGGGCCTGTCGGCGGCGACGGTGCTGGCGGCGGTGGAAAGCGGCGTCGACGCCATAGACGCGGCGATGGATGCTTTCTCCGGCAACACCTCGCAGCCATGCCTTGGCTCGCTGGTCGAGGCGCTGAAGGGCACCGAACGCGACCCCGGTCTCGACCCGCAATGGATCAGGAAAATCTCGTTCTACTGGGAAGCGGTGCGCAACCAGTACGCCGCCTTCGAAAGCGACCTCAAGGGACCGGCCTCGGAAGTCTATCTGCACGAGATGCCGGGCGGGCAGTTCACCAATCTGAAGGAACAGGCGCGCTCGCTCGGACTGGAGACGCGCTGGCACGAGGTGGCGCAGACCTATCACGACGTCAATCTGATGTTCGGCGACATCGTCAAGGTGACGCCGTCCTCCAAGGTCGTCGGCGACATGGCATTGATGATGGTCAGCCAGGACCTGACCGTTGCCGATGTCGAAAACCCGGACAAGGATATCGCCTTTCCGGACTCGGTCGTCTCGATGCTGCGCGGCGATCTTGGCCAGTCGCCAGGCGGGTGGCCGTCGGCGCTGCAGAGGAAGGCGCTGAAGGGCGACAAGCCGATCACGGTGCGGCCCGGTTCGCTGCTCAAGCCAGCCGACCTCAAGGCCAACCGCAAGGAAATCGAGGAAAAGCTCGAGCGCAAGCTGTCGGAGTTCGAATTCGCCTCGTGGCTGATGTATCCGAAGGTGTTCACGGATTTCGCCGGCGCGCAGGAAACCTATGGGCCGGTCAGCGTCCTGCCGACGCCGACCTATTTCTACGGCATGAAGCCGGAAGACGAGATCTTCGTCGACATCGAGAAGGGCAAGACGCTGGTGGTGCGCTGCCTGGCCATCGGCGATGTCGACGAGAAGGGCATGGTCACCGTGTTCTTCGAGCTCAACGGCCAGCCACGTCGTGTCAAGGTGCCCGACCGGGCGCATGGCGCGTCCGCCGCCAAGGCCCGCCGCAAGGCCGAGCCCGGCAACGAGGCGCATGTCGGCGCGCCGATGCCGGGCGTCGTCTCGTCGCTTTCGGTGGCTGCCGGCCAGGCTGTGAAGGCCGGTGACGTGCTGCTTTCCATCGAAGCGATGAAGATGGAAACGGCGCTGCATGCCGAGCGCGACGGCACGGTCGCCGAGGTGCTGGTCAAGGCAGGCGACCAGATCGATGCCAAGGATCTGCTGATCGCTTTCAATTAAGAGTTCGCAAAACGGACTGGCTGTCGGCTTCTGGCGGCAGCCCCTTGTGGCTTGCTCGATAACGGCTTGACCCGCCGCCGCCGGTCGGGCATCGAACCGGCTCAAATTTTGGCGCAGTCGTCCGCGAGTCGCGGAGCCGATTCTTTTGGAGAAAAATATGGCCGACGATATCACCGATACCAGCCAGACTGTTGCCGCCGGCCAGCTGCGTGCCTTCATCGAGCGCATAGAGCGGCTTGAGGAAGAGAAGAAGACCATTTCCGACGACATCAAGGAAGTGTTCGCCGAGGCCAAGGGAACCGGCTTCGACACCAAGGCGATGCGCACGATCATCCGGCTGCGCAAGAAGGACCAGGCCGAGCGTCAGGAAGAGGAAACCATCCTCGATCTGTACAAGGCCGCACTCGGTATGGTGTAGAGACTGTCTGGAAATTCTGCTCTGGCGGCCATCTGTTGGCGTTTTCTGCGCTTCCGGTGCTCGCGTACTTTAAGTACGCTCCGCTCCGGTTCTCGAAACCACCACCATATGACTCGCCAGAGCGAATTTCGAAACAGTCTCGGGCCGAGCATGATGCCGAAGCGAGCATCGAGCCATGAGCGAATTCGACTTCGGCGCCCGCCGCGCCTCTGAATTCCGCCAGCGCGGCTTCTGGACGCTGTTCGCCGAGCGGCATCCGGAAGAAACGGCTTCGATGGCGAGGCGCGGACCCTGGTTCTGGCAGCGCGGGCTGCCCGACTTCGCCTTGGTCCTTTCCATGTATGTCGCGCCGGCGCAGAGCCAGGTCGGCGTCTTCTTCGGCCGCAACGAGAAGTTCGGCGCCACGCAGGCCTGGTCGCGGTTGAAGCCATTCCAGCCCGATATCGAGGCCAGGCTGAAGCTCAGGCCGGAACAGAGTTGCGAGGGCCTCGGCATCAATTCGATGTGGCGGGTGAACTGCTATGCCGAGGATAACTGGCCAGCCATGGCCGACTGGCTGGTGACCGAATGCTCGCGTATCGAGCGCGCGGTAACCGAAGTCCTGAGGCAGGGATAGACATCCGGTGTTGCCAGAAGGTATCGGCTCCTTTTTCCGCTCACGCTGGCAAGGCCAGGTGCCGCTCGACCGGCTGTTCTGGCGCGACCTTGTCCTCGTCGGCACCGCGGTCAGCATCGCCGCATCGGTGCTGGCGCTCGTTCTGCTCGGATTGAAGTTGCCGCTCGGGCTTGTGCTGGCAGTGCATTTCGCGTCGGTGCCCTACAGCCTGTTCCTGACCTTGGCGGTGTGGCGGACCACCGAAAAGATACCCGGTGCCAAGGCCTGGATGATGACGCTGGGCGCTACGCTGTGGCTGGTGGCGATGATCGTGGTCTGATCGTCTGCCCAGAGGGGGGCAATGGATACTTAAACGAAAAGGGCGACAGATGCCGCCCTTTCATAGTGTCGAACCCGGATGGCTCAGGCCGAAGGCTCGAATTTCAGCGCCACCCCGTTGATGCAATAGCGCAGGCCGGTCGGCGGCGGGCCGTCCTCGAAGACATGGCCGAGATGGCTGCCGCAGCGGGCGCAATGACATTCGGTGCGAACCATGCCGTAGCTGCGGTCGACGGTGTTTTCGACCGAGCCCGGCACCGGGTCGTTGAAGCTCGGCCAGCCGGTGCCGCTCTCGAACTTCAGCTTGGATTCGAACAAGGGCTGGTCGCAGCCGGCGCAGGAAAAGGTGCCGGCGCGCTTCTCGTAGAGCAAGGCGCAGCTTCCCGGCCGTTCGGTGCCGTGGCCGCGCATGACGGCATACTGCTCCGGCGTCAGCCGGGCGCGCCATTCGGCGTCGGTGCGAGTTACAGGGTAGGTATGGGTGTCCATGTGATCTCCTCAGCCTTGCCGGCTCGTTGTTGATTGCAACCGGATATTCGCGTCAAGATAGGCATTTGTTACACGACTGCCCAGTGTCTGACGTTCCAAGGTTGAATTCCCCCTTCTTCAGGCGTCTGCGCCGCCCCTCACCTGCCTGCCTGCATCCTCTCCCCGTAAACGGGGCGAGGGGCCCTGTCGTCCGCGATTTCGCCAATTTTCAGCGTTGCAAGAAAGGCGCCGGCGTTGCGGCCAGGCCCTCTCGCCCCGTTTACGGGGAGAGATGTCCGGCAGGACAGTGAGGGGCGGCGCCAACTTTCACGATTGATGGTCTCTGAGGTGATGGTTCCGCACCTCTGACAACTAATGCTTCCTTGAAAGCTGCTTGGTCGCGCCTTCGAGCCCGGCCAGCGTCAGCGGGAACATGCGGCCGCCGAAGATGTCGCGGATCATCGCAATCGAATGGGTGTAGCCCCAGTTCTTGGGGTCTTCGGGGTTCAGCCATACCGCGTTCGGCCATTGCTGCAGCAGGCGGCCGAGCCAGACGCTGCCTGCCTCCGGATTGGAGTGCTCGACCGAACCGCCGGGGTGAGCGATCTCATAAGGGCTCATCGACGCGTCCCCGACAACGATCACCTTGTAGCCCGGCCCATATTTGTGGAGCAGGTCGAAGGTCGGAATCACCTCGGCATGCCTGCGGCGATTGTCCTTCCACACGCCCTCATAGAGGCAGTTGTGGAAATAAAAATATTCGAGCTGGCGGAATTCGGCGCGGGCGGCCGAGAACAGCTCCTCGACGCTCTTGATGTGGTCGTCCATCGAGCCGCCGACATCGAAGAACATCAAAAGCTTCACCGCGTTGCGCCGCTCGGGCCGCGTCTGCACGTCGAGATAGCCATGTTCGGCGGTGGCGTGGATGGTGCCGGGCAGGTCGAATTCCTCCTCGGCGCCTTCCCGCACCCAGCGACGCAAGCGCTTCAGCGCGATCTTGATGTTGCGGGTGCCGAGTTCGACGGCATCGTCGAAATTCCTGAACTCACGTCTGTCCCAGACCTTCACCGCGCGGCGGTTGCGGCTTTCATGCTGGCCGATACGCACACCTTCGGGATTGTAGCCATAGGCGCCGAAGGGCGAGGTGCCGCCGGTGCCGATCCATTTCGAGCCGCCCTGGTGGCGGCCTTTTTGCTCCTGCAGCCGCTGCTTCAAGGTTTCCATCAGTTTCTCGAAACCGCCCAGCGCCTCGACCAGTTTTTTCTCTTCGTCGCTCAGGTGCTTTTCGGCGAGGCGGCGCAACCATTCCTCGGGGATATTGGCGACATCGACGGCATCCGGCCCGCCCAGTGCTTCGATGCCCTTGAAGACATGGGCAAACACCTGGTCGAAGCGGTCGATATGGCGCTCGTCCTTCACCAACGCCGCACGGGCGAGGTAATAAAAGCCTTCGACGTCGTAGTCGACCAGCCCGGCTTCCAGCCCCTCCAGCAGCGACAGATATTCCCTGAGCGAAACGGGAACACGCGCGGCCTTCAGTTCGAGGAAAAAGGGGATGAACATTGTCTATCTACAGCAAATCATACTCGATGAAGCCCGTGCGGCGCGCAACGTGGTCGTAGAGTTTGCGCGCGGTGGTGTTGGTCTCGTGCGTCATCCAGTAGACGTTCTTGACGCCGACTTTTTCGGCTTCCTGTCTCACCGCCTCGATTAGCGCCGCGCCGATGCCCTTGCCGCGCACGTCAGGGTCGGCGAACAGGTCCTGCAGATAGCAGTTGTTTTTTTCCGACCAGCCTGAGCGGTGGTAGAGATAGTGGGTGAGCCCAACCGCCTTGCCGTCCAGCGTGGCGATGAAGCCTTTCGGCTCGAACTCACCTTCGGTGAACAGCCGCTTCCAGGTGACGGCATAGACCTCTTCCGGCAGCTTCGTCTCATAGAAGGTGAGGTAGTCGGTCCACAGCCGCCGCCAATCGGCGTGGTCGGACTGCGCGAGCGGGCGGACGATAATCTCAGACATGTCATCTCCTCTGAAGGTTTGGCCGAGGCTGCCTGCCTGTTCGGCTGCGGGCAACGGTCCACAGGAGGGAAAGCGCTGCTGCTGACCTATTGCTGCCTTCGTGCCATGAACGCCAGCCGCTCGAACAAATGCACGTCCTGCTCGTTCTTCAGCAATGCGCCATGCAACTTGGGCAGGGCGTTCTTCGGATCGGCGCGCAGATCTTCCGGCGCGATATCGTCGGCGACCAGCAGCCTTATCCAGTCGAGCGCCTCGGAGGTCGACGGCTTCTTCTTCAAGCCGGGCACGTCGCGGATTTCGTAGAACTGGGTCAGCGCCGCGCGCACCATGTTCTGCTTGATGCCGGGATAGTGGACATCGACGATTCTGTGCAGCGTATCGACGTCGGGAAAGCGGATGTAGTGGAAGAAGCAGCGGCGCAGGAACGCGTCCGGCAACTCCTTCTCGTTGTTGGAGGTGATGATGACGATCGGCCTGACGGCGGCGCGGATGGTTTCGCCGGTCTCGTAGACGAAGAACTCCATCCGATCGAGTTCCTGCAGGAGGTCGTTGGGGAATTCGATGTCGGCCTTGTCGATCTCGTCGATCAAAAGCACGACCTTCCTGCCGGCGGCGAACGCCTCCCAGAGCTTGCCGCGCTTGATGTAGTTCCTGATGTCGTTGAAGCGCTCGTCGCCAAGCTGGCTGTCGCGCAGCCGCGAGACGGCATCATATTCGTACAGGCCCTGCTGCGCCCGCGTCGTCGACTTGACGTGCCATTCGATGAGGTCGAGGCCGAGTGCAGCAGCCACCTGGCGGGCGAGTTCCGTCTTGCCGGTGCCTGGCTCGCCCTTGACCAGCAAGGGCCGCTCCAGCGCGATCGCCGCGTTGACTGCCACCATCAGATCCTTGTCGGCGACATAGGCCGCCGTGCCTTCGAAACGCATTCTTGCTCCTCGGTTGGTCATGGCAACCGTAAGGACGCGGCTCACCCTGTGCAAGGGTGCGCCGGCCGCGGCGAATGGGCTTGAACCCTGATGGAAACATATGCCCGTCTCACTGGCGCTTAGCCGGCCGGCAGCCTATATTGGGCGGGACGGTCTGTGCTTCCCGGCAGGAGAACATTTTCCCCGGGGCCTTAACGATCCTTAGGGAGCTGTCCCTGGGAAGACCCGTGGGTTTTCTCACACGGCGCCCACCTACTTTGTAGGTTCCCGGGATCGCTCTCTCCACCGGTTGTGTGGATCGTCACTTATTGCCACGCGTCCCGCATTTCGGTGGATGATTGCGGTGGAAAACGTCGCTCCCAAAACTCCATCCAGATCTGACCTTTTCTACCTTGGCTGAATGACCTCTCTCAAAGACCTGAAAAAGCAGCTTCGCCGTGAGGCCCTCGGACGCCGCGATGCGCTCGATGAGTTCTGGCGGGTGGAGGTCGCGCTTGAAATGGCGGAGACGGCACGCGATCACCTCCATGTCGAGCCGGGCCAGATCGTTTCCGGCTTCTGGCCGATGCGTTCGGAAGTCGACGTTCGGCCGCTGATGTTTGCCTTGCGCGAAAAGGGCGCGCGGCTTTGCCTGCCGGCCATTCTCGACAAGACCACCATTGTCTTTCGCGAACTGGTGCGCGGCGCGCCGATGGTCGAGATGGGTTTCGGCACGGTCGGCCCTCACGAGGAAGCCGAGGTGCTCGACCCCTCTGTGATGCTGGTGCCGCTTGCCGCTTTCGATGCACGCGGCCATCGCATCGGCTATGGTGCCGGCTATTACGACCGCGCCATCGCCAAGCTGATCGACAAGGGAGAGCCGCCGCGGCTGGTCGGCATCGCCTTCGACTGCCAGGAGGTGGCAATGGTGCCGGATGAGGAACATGACGTCGTCATTGCGGAAATACTCACCGAGAGCGGGTTGCGCCGCTTCGCGCCAAAATTGTAGATAAGTACAAGGGACGCATGATCTTCACTGGCGTCATGCAGCTTTCGCTGACCTTCGGTGCGGGATCATATGAGACTTCTCTTCCTCGGTGACATGGTTGGAAAGACAGGACGCACGGCGGTGTGGGAACAGCTGCCCGGACTGATCTCCGACTTCAAACTCGATTTCGTCATCGTCAACGGCGAGAACGCCGCCGGCGGCTTCGGCATCACCGAAGACATCTTTCGCGAGACGATCGCGGCCGGTGCCGATGTCGTCACCACCGGCAACCATGTCTGGGACCAGCGTGATGCGCTCGCCTTCGCGCCGCGCGAAGAGCGCTTCCTGCGTCCCTCCAACTTTCCCAAGGGCACGCCCGGGCGCGGCTCCGGTGTCTATATCGCCAGGAGCGGCGCGCGCGTGCTGGTCGCCAACATCATGGGCCGGGTGTTCATGCATCCCGAGCTCGACGATCCGTTCCAGGCCGGCGAACGCGAGCTTGCCGCCTGTCCGCTCGGCGAGCAGGCGGATGCCGTGATTATCGACTTCCACGCCGAGGCGACCTCGGAAAAGATGTGCTTCGCGCATTTCGTCGACGGCCGCGCCAGCCTCGTCATCGGCACCCACACCCACCAGCCGACGGGCGATCACCAGATCCTCAACGGCGGTACCGGCTATATGTCCGACGCCGGCATGTGCGGCGACTATGATTCCTCGCTCGGCATGGACAAGGAGGAGCCGCTCAACCGGTTCCTGTCGAAGGTGCCGAAAGGCCGCTTCGAGGCGGCGACCGGACCGGCGACCTTGTGCGGCGTCGGCGTCGATATTTCAGACCGCACAGGGCTGACCGAGCGGATTGCGCCGTTTCGTCGCGGGCCACGGCTGGAGGAAACCGCACCGTCCTTCTGGTCGTGACATTGATATAGGCACGCTTAATACCTAACTGCCGGCGACACTGCTCTAGATCGTTAAAAGAGGGGACGACCTCCATGCAGCTCATCGAATTCCTGGCGCCGCATTTTCAATTTGTTTCCGACCCGACGGCTTGGGTCGCGCTGCTGACGCTGATTGTGCTCGAGGTCGTGCTCGGCATCGACAATCTGATCTTCATCTCGATCCTGACCAACAAGCTGCCGGAAGCACAACGGGCCCGTGCCCGCCGGCTCGGCATCTCGGCGGCCCTGATCATGCGGCTGGTGCTGCTGGCCACCATTTCGATCATCGTCCAGCTTACCACGCCGGTGTTCACGGCCTTCGGTCACGGTTTTTCCTGGCGCGACCTGATCCTGATCGCCGGCGGCCTGTTCCTGGTCTGGAAGGCGACCAAGGAGATCCATCACACCGTCGATCCCGACGACCACAAGGATACGATGATGGGCGAGACGCTGCAGATCAGCCTTGCCGGCGCGATCTTCCAGATCCTGCTGCTCGACCTGGTCTTCTCGATCGATTCGATCATCACCGCCGTCGGCATGACCGACGAGATCGCCATCATGTACATCGCCGTGATCGTCGCGGTCACCGTGATGATGCTGGCGGCCGGGCCGCTGGCCAACTTCATCGCCAAGAACCCGAGCATCGTCATGCTGGCGCTGGGCTTCCTTCTGATGATCGGCATGACGCTGATCGCAGACGGCATGGGCTACCATGTGCCCAAGGGCTACATCTATGCGGCGATGGGCTTTTCGGCATTGGTCGAGGGGCTCAACATGCTGGCGCGGCGACGTAAGAAGTCGGGCGGCGGGCATTGAGGCAGACCCTGAATACCTAATGTCCTGGCACGCCCTTCGGGTGACGGTCGCCGATCAGGCCGAGCGTCAGGCCCTGTTCCAGCCACGCCTTGGCGCCGGCCAGCACCAGCGTGAAGCCGCCGGTTGAGCCGACGGCCTCTTTCACCTGCTCGTCGCCATCCCCGGCGAAGCCAAAATTGCGAACCTCGAGAAAGGTCGTCTCGCCAGGCATTTCGGTGAATGTCCAGACCACGGTGGTTGGCGGATCGCTCCATTGCATGACGATCTTTTCATTCGCGACGATCTCGCTGACGTCGACCGTCGTCGAGACGCCGTACATGCGCCACTCCCAGAGGACCTGCTTGCCGCTGTCCAGCCGGCCGCTGCCATGGGTGAACCAGAATTTCGTGGTTATGGCCGGATCGACGATGGCCTCGAATACATCGGCGACAGGCCGCCGGATCAGCATGCCGGCTTCGGCGAATGGTTTTTCGCGGATGTCCATCGGATGCTCCTTTCGGGATTCGGCGCTCACCAGGCGTCCGGTTCGCGCAGCATGTGAATAATGTTGGCAGGGTTGGTGATCCAGCCGCCGCGGAAGCCCTCGCCCAAGGGCTCAATGGCGTCGCAACGCACAACACCGGCCTTGGCGAAATGATCCGCAGCCATGGGGAAATCCTTGGTGAACAGCTCCAGCCACACCTCGGCCTGGCTCATCATCGGCGCCTCATCGATCCACAGGCGGTTGGGGCCAAGCTCGAAGCCGATGGCCGGTGCTTTGTCTGTGAACGGCTTCAGGCCGACGACGTCGCGGTAGAAGGCGATCGTCGCCTCATATTGGTGCGGCGGTACCTTCATGGCGATGTTGATGCCGCCGGTGATTTTCGTGGTCATAGCTGGCTCCGTTGTCGTGTTCGGCTGTTGTCGCCTTTGCTCAGGCTGGTCATGCGAGATTTATCTGCCAGGAGACCCCGAACCTGTCGTTGAGCCATGCGAAACGGCGGCTGAAGCCGTAATTGTCCGGTGGCATCAGGAACGCGCCGTCCTCGCCCAGTGTCTCGACAATCCGGTCCAGTTCGTCCTCGGCGGAACAGTCCACATACAGCGAGACCGACGGCGTGAAGGTGAAAGCGTGGTGGACGGGGCTATTGAAGATCATGACTTCCAGGCCGGCGATCGACACGCGCGCAAGCTTGACCGTCCCGTCCGGGCCGTCTTCGCCGGGGCCGTAGCGTGTGACGTCAAGGACGCTGCTGCCGGGAATGGTCTCGCAATAGAGGGTCATTGCCTCTTCGGCCTTGCCCTCGAACATCAGGAATGGCGTTACTTTCTTCATTGCGGATCTCCATCCTCCCTATAGTCGCTCAGATATTGGTCTCGTTGGCGGGTTCGCCCCTCATCTCGCTGCGATAGTAGCCGTCGCGCAAATTGATGCCGTATTCGACATAGGCCTTCATGCAGGCCAGCATCTGCGACCAGCCCTCGCAATTGAGGTAGGACTTCTTCAGGCCGACCGCGCCTTCCTGCCAACCGCTCTCGGCGATGGTGACGAAGGTGCCGCCATCGTCGAGCGGCTCGAAATTCATCTCGATGCGGGTCTTGTAGGCCGGCTTGCCGTCGGCGTCGGTGGCATCCCAGCGCAGCACGATGCGGCTGTCCTTGACCACTTCGTCGACCTCGACCGGCACCTTGCCCCACCAGACGACGCCGGCGCCAGCTTCCAGCGGGGCGCTGGCGCCGCCGATCGTGGTGAAATAGCCGCTCAGTTTCTTCGGATTGACGACCGCGTCGAAGACGTCGGCGACCGGCTTGCCGATGCGTCCGGAAACACTGAATCCAAGTGACATATCCACAACTCCTTCCCTTGATCGACCCAACAATATGTTATAAAAACATAACATGTCAAGCCAATCGCAAGACGACAATGTTTTCAAGGCGCTGGCGCATCCGCGCCGGCGTGAAATGCTGGATCAGCTGAAGGACACGCCGAAGACGACCGGCATGCTGTGCGAGGCCTTTCCCGACATCGATCGCTGCACCGTGATGCTGCATCTCAAGGTGTTGGAGGAGGCCGACCTGATCGTTGCGCGGCGCGACGGCCGCGAGCGCTGGAACCATCTCAACGCGCTGCCGATCAAGCAGATCCACGACCGCTGGATCAGCCAGTATGCCGGGCATGCCCTCAGCATCATCGACCGGCTGAAGTCGGACCTCGAGGCGTGAGCGGCCGCAGCAGGTCATGTCGGCGGGTCCCATGCGTGGTGCGGCTGGACGAATTGAGCCGATTTATCTATAAGCCGGGCCATTCCGACAGAGAACGCCGTGCTTCCACGAGTTGCACCTGGGACGCTCTGAAATTTGAATTCGGGCATTGCGGCAGACGAGGTCAGATCACTTCGCTTCGGGATGCTCTAGCCGAGAAGACGACAGGGGTGCCATGGCTGGCCATTCACAGTTCAAGAACATCATGCACCGCAAGGGCCGCCAGGATGCGGTGCGGTCTAAAATGTTTTCCAAGCTGGCGCGCGAAATCACCGTCGCCGCCAAAAGCGGGACGCCCGATCCGTCGATGAACCCGCGCTTGCGCCTGGCGATCCAGAACGCCAAGGCGGTGTCGATGCCGAAGGACAACATCCAGCGCGCCGTCAACAAGGCCTCGATGGGCGATGCCGAGAACTACGAAGCCGTGCGCTACGAGGGCTATGGCCCGGGCGGCGTCGCCGTCATTGTCGAGGCGCTGACCGACAACCGCAACCGTTCGGCATCCAATGTGCGCGCCGCCTTCACCAAGGCCGGCGGCGCGATGGGCGAAACGGGCTCGGTGTCGTTCATGTGGGACCGTGCCGGCGAGATCTACT
>NZ_RZTF01000004.1:30285-48552 GCF_004023175.1 Mesorhizobium sp. M7A.F.Ca.MR.362.00.0.0 | reverse complement strand
ATCCGGCATCGGCCGGCAGCGCCGACAAGATCATGGATGCGGCGATCGAAGCCGGCGCCGACGATGTCGAATCCGACGAGGAAGGCCACACCATCTATTGCGGCTTTGAGAACATGGGCGAAGTGTCGAAGGCGCTGGAAGGCGCACTCGGTGAGGCTGAATCGGTCAAGCCGATCTGGCGGCCGCAAAACAACGTTCCGGTCGACGAGGAGCGGGCACAGTCGCTGATGAAGCTGGTTGCCACGCTCGAGGATGACGACGACGTGCAGAGCGTCTACGCCAACTTCGAAGTCGACGACGAGACCATGGCCAAGCTCAGCGCGGCATGAGCGAAGCTCAGTCCGAAATGAGCGGAGCTATACCCGCCACGAGCGAAAAGCCGTTGCCGGTCATCCGCATCACCTATTGCACGCAGTGTCAGTGGCTGCTGCGCGCCGGCTGGATGGCGCAGGAGCTGCTGTCGACCTTCGGCACGGACCTTGGCGAAGTGACGCTGGTGCCCGGCACCGGCGGCATCTTCACCATTTCCTGCAATGACGTGCTTGTCTGGGATCGCAAGCGCGACGGCGGCTTTCCGGACGCGGCCAAACTGAAGCAACTGGTCCGCGATGTCATTGATCCGGACCGCGACCTCGGCCATTCCGATCGGAAGACAAAGGCATAGGGGTCGCGAGCGCTGCCGTCACTTGCGTCGCCACGCACCGACGGCGGCGCCAATCGCAATACCCACGGCAACGCCCATCGGCAGATCATCCAGAGCGGTGCCGATCGCGGCACCGACACCAACTCCGATGGCCATGCCGAAGGCCATATTTGCGTATTGATCCTTCATCGGTCGCTCCATCCATCGTCGTCAACGCGTGGCGAACCAGAAGGATGCCAGCGCGGCTATGCCGCTGATGGTGCGGACATGGTTCCACATCACCCATTCATTGAGGTAGCGCGACCACAGGCTTGCGCCATTGCTGCTGGCCGGATCGACGGCGGCGAGCGCATCGTTCAGCGGGACGTTGAAGATCATCGTCACCACCACGATGCCGATGAGATAGAGCAGGCTGCCGACAATCAGCCAGAGCGAGCCCGGCTGGCTCCAGCCGATCACCGCACCGATGGCGACAAGGACGCAGACGAGCGCCGTGCCGAACAGCGCCGTCATGAACAGCGGCGTCACCGCGGTGACGTTGATCGAATTCATCGCGGCGATACCGCCGGCAGCGGGCATGCGGGCGAGACCCGGCATGACGAAGCTGGAGAAAGCAAAGAAGACGCCACCGACGACGCCTGAGCCTATTGCGGCGATGAAGATGAGGGTGGGGAGAAGCTTCGCGATCATGTCAGTTGCTCCAGATGCCGGTTGCGGCGGTTTGCGTTGCGTAGGCGGAGAAGTCTCTTGGCTGGCGACCAAGCACGCGCTGGACGCCGTCGGTGAGCGACTCGTTGCGGCCGTCGAGCACCTGGGTGAACAGCTCATTGAGCAGCCAGCCGAATTCGGGCGGCAGCTCATGCGCGGCCACTGCGGCAGTGAATTCCTCATGCGAGATCCTGACAAAGCGGATGTCGCGTCCGGCCGCCTTGGCAATCTCGGCGACCGCGTCTGCGAAGCTCAGCAGCCGCGGCCCGGTCAACTCATAGAGCTGGCCGACATGGCCTGGCTCCGTCAGCACGGCAAAGGCGGCGTCGGCTATGTCGTCGGCATCGACAAAGGGCTCGCCGACATTGCCGATCGGCAACGCCACTTCGCCTTCAGCCAGGGACCCGGTGAAGAAGCCTTCGCTGAAGTTCTGCGAGAACCAAGCGCAGCGCAGGATGGTCCAGTCGGCGCCCGAGGCCTTCAGCATCTCTTCGGCGCGCTGGGCTTCCGTTTCGCCGCGCCCCGACAGCAGCACCAGTCGGGTGACACCGTTTTGCACCGCGAGCCTGGCGAAGGCGTCGACGGTTTCAGCGGCGCCCGGCACGGCGATGTCGGGATAGTAGCTGATGTAGACGGCGCTGACGCCTTGCATTGCCGGTCCCCAGGTCGCTGGGACTTCCCAGTCGAAGCGCGGTGTACCGGAGCGCGAGCCGATCCGCACCGGCAGGTCGTGCGCCGTCAGCCGCTCGGCGAGACGGCGGCCGGTCTTGCCGGTGCCGCCGAGGATCAGAATTGGTTTGGTTGTCGGGTCAGTCATAACCGTTTCCTCTGTTTAAAATATGAATAATCCTCACATTTGCAAAATGTGATAAACCCTCGTATTTTGCGAGTCAAGCGATTTTGCTGGCATTGGAGTCAGTCATGGAAGACACGGCCGCGCCGGTTTCCCCGCGGGAGCAGATTGCTTCGCCGCGCCGGGCGCCGAGCCAGCAACGCAGCCGCGAGCGGGTCGAGCGCATGCTGGCGGCTGCCTCGGCGCTGATCGCCGAGCAAGGCAGCGATGCCATGCGCATGGGGGAGGTGGCGGAACGGGCAGGGGTGTCGATCGGGTCGCTCTACCAGTTCTTTCCGGACAAGCGGGCGATCATCTGGGCGCTGGCCGAGCGCTACACCGCCGAAAGCCAGGCCTGCATCTCAGCCGCACTGGCTGGTGTCAGCGACGCCGAAGGGCTGGGCCGGGCGTTTTCGGAACTGGTCGATATCTATTACCGGCTGTTCCTGGCCGAACCGGTGATGCGCGACATCTGGTCGGGCACGCAAGCCGACAAGGCGCTGCGCCAACTCGAACTCGCCGACAGCCGCGCTAACGCGGAATTTCTCACCGCGGTGCTGAAACGGCTGCGGCCAGCCGCCGATCCGGTGGCGTTGGAAACGACGGCGTTCCTCATCTGGCAAATGGGCGAGGCCGCCATGCGGCTGGCGATTTCCGTCGAGCGCCAGGAGGGCGACAGGCTGGTCGCCGCCTACAAGCGCATGGCGCTGAGGGAATTGCTGGCCGAGTAGCAACGCGCACTAGCGGCCAAAATAGTCCTTCAGCATTTCCGCGCGTTCATCCTCTGTGCACATCGCCATGCGGCCGAGGTTGAACTGGCCGCGATAGAGCGCGATGACGGACAATGCGCATTTCACCGTCTCGTCATCGGTGGAAGTTGCCAGATCCCGCAATGCCAAATGCAGAAGCGTTCGCCACGCTGCCTTGTAATGCGGTTCGATCCAAGCAGGAATCTTCGGGTTCCGGTCGTCGAGCAGTCGCGCTTCTTCGATGGTTGCGGCCAGACCATAGGCTCCCCAGTAAGCCGGAGCGTGACCTTCGGAGATGCGAACGATTTCAACGACCGCAGCGTAAGACGCGTCTCCAACGTCCCCCTGATGATGCAACTCATTCCAAAGTTCGTCCCAGACCGTTTTGTCATCATAGCGAAGGGTCAGTGTTCGCAATGCCGGTCGAGGATCGTAGGCCACCTTGTATCCGCCTTTAAGGCCGGACCATCGCTCGTCGTCGAGAATAAACATCTTGCCCTCCGAGAACCATTGCGTTCCACCAAGGCTGCCCGTGGTCAACAAAAAAACCCGCCACGAGGGCGGGTTTTTGATCTGCTAAACGATTGTCAGGCTTAGATGCCGAAACCTTCGAAACGCTTCTTGAACTTCGACAGGCGGCCGCCGCGGTCGAGCAGGGTCTGCTGGCCGCCGGTCCAGGCCGGGTGGGTGGTCGGGTCGATATCGAGGTTCATCGTATCGCCTTCCTTGCCCCAGGTCGAACGGGTCGTGTATTCGGTGCCGTCGGTCATGACGACCTTGATGGTGTGGTAGTCGGGATGAATAGCGCTCTTCATGGCTCGGTTCCTGGCTTGCCGGCGCGGCTGACGGGCATAAGCCTGCGTCGATGCGCCTCTTTTTAAAACTCGAAGCCGCAGCTATTGAGGAGCCACGGCTTCTAAAACGGTCGGCGAGCCTATACATCAGCCGGAATTGAATCACAAGGCCGCGGCAAGCGCATATTGAGGCGCAGACCCCAAGGGCGGCTGGAGGAAACATCGGGATGGCGCAAATCAGCAGCGCAGACGAGCGCCGGCGCTCGCTCAAGCCGCTCCGGCGCCTGTTCCCCTACATCACGCACTATCGCACACTGGTCGTCGGCGCCATCATCTCGCTGGTCATCGCGGCGGCAACCACGCTGGCGCTGCCGCTGGCGGTGCGACGCATGATCGATCATGGTTTCTCGTCGTCCAGCACCACCTTCATTGCCGAATATTTCGCCGCCCTGGTGGCGATGGCCGCCGTGCTGGCGGCCGCATCGGCCGGTCGCTACTATTTCGTCATCACGCTGGGCGAGCGCGTCGTCGCCGACATCCGGCGCGATGTCTTCGCCCATGTGACGACGCTTTCGCCTGCCTTCTTCGATACCGCCCAGTCGGGCGAGATCGTGTCGCGGCTTGCCGCCGACACGACGCAGGTCAAGTCGGCGGTCGGAGCGACGGCCTCGGTGGCGCTACGCAACGTCATCCTCGGCCTTGGCGCGGTGGGGATGATGGTCATCACCAGCCCGAAACTGTCCGGGTTGGTCATTGCCGCTATTCCTGTCATCGTGCTGCCGCTGGTCGCTTTCGGCCGTTCGGTGCGGCGCAAATCACGCCAGGCGCAGGATACGCTGGCCGATGCCACCGCCTATGCCAGCGAGCAGATAGGCGCGGTGCGCACGCTGCAGGCCTTTACCAATGAGAAGCTGGTCACCGGGCATTTCTCGGCCGCGGTGGAAGCTGCTTTCGAGGCGGCACGCTCCTCGATCTTCGCGCGCTCCTTCCTTACCTTCTTCGCCATTTTCACCATCTTCTCGTCCGTCGTGGCGGTGCTGTGGTTTGGCTCGCGCGACGTGCTCGAAGGCTCGATATCGCCCGGTACGCTCGGTCAGTTCCTGCTCTATTCGGTGTTCGCCGCCGGCGCGCTGGGCGCCCTGTCGGAAGTCTGGGGCGAGCTTGCGCAAGCGGCGGGCGCCGCCGAACGGCTGACCGAGATCCTGGCCGAGAAGCCGGCGATCCAGGCTCCCGCCGATCCGAAGCCGCTGCCGGCCGTCGCCAAGGGCGCGATCGCCTTCGACAATGTCTCCTTCTCCTACCCGGCGAGGCCCGACCGCGCCGCCGTGCATGGCTTGAGCTTTCAGGTCATGCCGGGCGAGACGGTGGCGATCGTCGGGCCGTCAGGGGCCGGCAAGAGCACGGTGTTTTCGCTGATCCTGCGCTTCTACGATCCCGAAACAGGCAAGATCCTGATCGATGGCGTCGATGTGCGTGAGGCCGATCCCGTTTCGGTCCGCCAGCGCATCGCGATCGTGCCGCAGGACGTCACCATTTTCGCGGCAAGCGCGCGTGACAATATTGGTTTCGGCCGGCCGGGAGCCAGCAAGGCCGAAATAGAGACGGCGGCGAAGGATGCGCTTGCCGATGAATTCATCCTCAAGCTGGAAAAAGGCTATGACAGCCAGGTCGGTGAGCGCGGCGTGACGCTGTCAGGCGGCCAGCGCCAGCGGGTTGCGATCGCCCGCGCCATCCTGCGCGACGCCCCGATCCTGCTGCTCGACGAGGCCACCTCCGCCCTCGACGCCGAAAGCGAGACGTTGGTGCAGACGGCGCTGGAACGGCTGATGCAGGGCCGCACCACGATCGTCATCGCCCACCGCCTGGCAACGGTGCTGAAGGCCGACAGGATCCTGGTCATGGATGGCGGCTCGATCGTCGAGGAAGGCACGCATCAAAGCCTTGTCGCCAAGGGCGGCATCTATGCGCGGCTGGCCAAGCTGCAGTTCGAAACCGGCGCCAGTGCTTTCAGGGGCGCGGCTGAGTAGGCAGAAACATCTGCCGCTGTGCCGGCAAGCCGCTATACGGCTCCGTATCGCTGCTTCAGATGGTTCACGAAATAGGTAGCGTTGAGCTTTTCGCCGGTGGCGCGTTCGAGCAGGTCCGGCGTCGACCAGCGTGATCCCTGCGACCAGATTTTTTCGCGGCGCCACTCGTTGATCGCCTCGAAATTGCCTTTGGCGAGATCGTCATCGGCGGCAGGATGATCCCGCGTCAGCGCCGCCCATTGCTGCGCCGCCATCATCGCGCCCAGCGTATAGGAGGGGAAATAGCCGAAGGCGGCCCCTGGCCAATGCACGTCCTGCATCGGGCCGTCGGCCGGATTGTCGATGGTGGAAAGACCGAGGTAATCGCGCATCTTGGCGTCCCAGGCTTCGGGCAGATCAGCCACCTCCAGCCGGCCCGCGACGAGTTCCTGCTCCAGTTCGTAGCGCAGGATGACATGCAGGGGATAGGTCACCTCGTCGGCATCGACACGGATCAGGCCGCGCTCGACGCGATGCACATGCGGCAGGATGTCGTCGAGCGACCAGGCTTCGCCGAGATGCTTTTCGACCACCGGCAGCGCCCAGTTCCAGAAGGCCGGGTTGCGGCCGAGCTGTTTCTCGACGAACAGGCTCTGGCTTTCATGCACGGCCATGCCGCGCGCCTTGCCGAGCGGCCAGTGCGACCATGACTTCGGCAGGTTCTGTTCGTAGAGCGCATGGCCGGTCTCGTGCAGCACGCCCATCAGCGCCGACAGGAAGTCTGTAGTCTTGTAGCGGGTGGTGATGCGCACGTCGCTCGGCACGCCGCCGCAGAAAGGATGGTGCGACACCGACAGCGATCCGTGCGTCAGGTCGAAGCCGACCGCCGCCATCATGGCAAGGCCGAGCTCGCGCTGCCGGTCGATCGCATAGGTGCCTGAGAGCGGCTTCAGCGGGCGCTTGCGCAGCCGTGCGTCCTGGATAGCCAGCGCCTCCGGCACGAAACCTTTCAGGAAAGCCTTCAGGTCGGCGAACACTGGCGTGATGTCGGCGGTGCGGTTGCCGGGGTCGTACTGCTCCATCAGCGCGTCATAGGGGGCGAGGCCGAGCACATCGGCACGCAGCGCCGCCTCCTCGCGCACCAGCGCCACGACGCCCTCCAGCGCCGGCTGGAAGCCCGCCCAGTCGTTCTTGGCGCGCAGGCCGCGCCACAGCTGCTCGCAACGCATGCGCGCGGTCGTCTGGCGTTCGACGAATTCGACCGGCAGGCAGGTCAGGTTGGTGTATTGCCGCCGCAGTTCCGAGACGGCGGCGCGCTGCTCTTCAACCAACGCTTCCTGCTCGGCCGCGGCGATCCAGTCCGCTATCTCCGGCGCCGTTGCCCTGGTGTGATACATGCCGGCCAGTGCCGACATCGCCTCGGCACGTTTCTCGCCACCGCCGACAGCCATGTGGGTGGCCTCGTCGGCGCCGAGGATGGCCAGCGCATGCTCGAGCGCTTCGAGCTTGTGGCCGAGGTCATCGAGTTTCTGAAAGGACATGGCGGCTTCCGTGATTGGGGACGGCGCGAAAAGACACCAACGCAAATGCGTTGGCAACCCTCGGATGCCGTCCGGCAGATGCACCTTGCGCAGGCGAGGCCGCGCATGGAATGCTGCCGGCGACCAATGAAGGGGGAGCAAATGATCGGCAACATCCTGGTCGGGCTGGTGGCCTTGATCCATGTCTACATCGTCTATCTCGAGATGGTGCTGTGGGACACGCCGCGCGGACACAAGGCTTTCAACCTGACCCCGGAATTCGCCAGTGCCTCGAAAGTGCTCGCCGCCAATCAGGGGCTCTACAACGGGTTCCTCGCCGCCGGCCTCATCTGGGGGCTTTACCTCGGGGCGGCCGGTTTCCAGGTCAAGGTTTTCTTCCTGTTGTGCGTGGCTGTTGCCGGCCTCTATGGCGCAGCAACGGTTGGCCGTAAGATCCTGTTCATCCAGACTGTGCCGGCGACGCTGGCGCTAGTTGCGCTCTGGACAGGGTGGTGACGCCAAGGAGTTCTTTGAGCCGGCGATGACAATGTGTTTTCGTGAAAAGGGCGTGTCAGCCTATGAATGACGAAGCAGCACCCTTGTCCCCTTTGTCGCAGGATGTTTTAGCTGCGATAGGCAGGGTCGTGACTAACGCAGGTGCCATCGAAGGTGCTTTACATCACCACCTCGCAAAACTGATGTCGATCAGGCCAAACCCTGAAACGCAGACCATGGAATTCGACCGCCACGGTTTTGTGGTTAGTTGGATGGTGCTCGGGGGACAATCAGGCAGGGAGACATTAAATGATCTTTCTCATGTCGCCGAATTGTTCTCCGCCGATGCCGCAAAGGAGTTGCGAACTCTGGGCGAAAAGCTGGAGCTTTCAAAGAGAATTAGAGACAACGTTGCCCATCATATAACCGGCATGGAAGGAAATAATCTAATAGTTAGGCGCCTGAGTACGCATCGGAAGAAGTTATTTGAAGAGATAATTTATTCCGTTGACGATTTGCATACCTGCGCCAACGAAATGAAACGTATTGCGTTGCGTATCGATGAAGTCGTTACACAAATTACAGGGCTAAGAAATTCGATAATCAATGAAGCCCTCGGCACTTGGTGATGAAAAAAAGACGCCCGCGGGATGGCTCCCGAAAGCGTCAGGTGATCCCTTCCTCGTGGACCGTTTCGGGCGCTGTGGCCTCAGCCGTTCGGGTAGTTGCCGCCGTCGTCGCCGTCGCCCATCAGGAAACCGCTGCCGGTATCGACCCTCAGGCGCTGGTCGACATTGTCGAGCCGGCGCAGCAGGTCATGATATTGCGCGGCCGGTATCCTGCCGTGATCGGACGCGGCGACTTTCTCTGCCGCCTGACCGATGTGGGCCGTGCGCATTTCCAGGCGTTCCGCCACGGCCGGGGTGATGTTGTTGGCCTGTCTTGCGTCCACGATGCCCTGCCGGACGCCCTGCACCTGTGCGATAAGCGCCTCGACACGCGGGCCAGTCATGTCGGTCGGATCGGCCGCGTCGAGAGCGCCCTTGTGATGGCCCGCGGCATAGGCGCCGGCAAGCGGAACGGCGATGAGGAGCGCCGTGAGTGTAGCAGTTCTAAGCGAGGTCTTGAAAGAGCGCATCACGCGTCTCCTCTTGTAGAGGAAGGCGGCGGTTGTCCGCCTGCCTTCCGGCCTTGGGCCGTCCGGTTCCGTCGCGTCGCGATGAGGGGGTTCATCGCCGGCGGTTCTCGGCCCGGGCGGCAAGTTAGGATCGCCCTGCGACAATGTGTAATTAAAAAAAGATAATCTTTTCAGGCCTTGTCGGCCTCTATCTGCGCCCTAGAGTTGAGCCGACGAACAAGTTCGCGTGATTTTGGATCAACGTTCGGTGAGCTTCAGTTCAATACGGCGGTTCTTATTGCGCGCCTCTTCGGTGTCGGCGGGGTCGAGCGGCTGGAACTCACCGAAACCGGCGGCTACGAGCCGGTTGGCAGGCACGCCGTTTTCGATCAGGAATTTCACCACCGAGGTCGAACGCGCCGTCGACAGCTCCCAATTGTCGCGGTAGCGGCCGGCGCCGGAGAGCGGCTTATTGTCAGTGTGGCCGTCGACGCGCAGCACCCAGTTGATCTCGGGCGGGATTTCCTTCTGCAGCTCGATGATGGCGTCGGCGAGCTTCTTCATCTCGACCTTGCCGGCATCGTTGATCACCTCGGAGCCGGTCGGGAACAGCACTTCCGACTGGAAGACGAAGCGGTCGCCGACGATACGGATGTTCTCGCGGTCGGCGAGGATTTCGCGCAAGCGGCCGAAGAAGTCGGAGCGGTAGCGGTTCAACTCCTGCACGCGCTGTGCCAGAGCGACGTTGAGGCGTCGGCCGAGGTCGGCGATCTTGGTGTTGGAATCGCGGTCGCGGATTTCGGAGACGTTGAGCGCATCCTCGAGCGCGCCGATCTGCTTGCGCAGTGCCGCGATCTGCTGGTTGAGGATCTCGACCTGGCTCAGCGCCTGCTGGCTGATCTGGCGTTGGCTGTCGAGTTCGCCGCCGAGCGCCGCGGCGCGCTGGTTGGCGGCGTCGCCGGCACCGGCGCCTTGCGCCAGCAACTGTTGGAGCCGGCTCCTTTCCGCTTGCGCGGCTGACAGCGACGCCTGCAGATTGGCCAGTGAATCATCCTTGTCCTGCGCCGTCGAGCGCTCCAGCGCCAGCAACTGGGTCAGCTCGTTGATCTGCGAGTTGAGGCGCGAGAGTGCCGTATCCTTGCCGGAGATTTCGCGTCCCAGCAGGAACTGCGCCAGCACGAAGACCGTGAGCAGGAACATGATGGCCAAAAGCAGCGTCGACAGCGCGTCGACGAAACCCGGCCAGTAGTCGATGCGGCGATCGGTGCGCCGGCCCCTGGCGAGTGCCACTTCAGTGAAC
Organism: Mesorhizobium sp. M7A.F.Ca.MR.362.00.0.0; assembly: GCF_004023175.1. Lineage (NCBI taxonomy): Bacteria > Pseudomonadati > Pseudomonadota > Alphaproteobacteria > Hyphomicrobiales > Phyllobacteriaceae > Mesorhizobium > Mesorhizobium sp. M7A.F.Ca.MR.362.00.0.0. The sequence continues at coordinate 38,388 of NZ_RZTF01000004.1, read as the reverse complement.
TCCGGGCTTCTTCAGGGCATCGGCGATCTTTTCCAGCGTGTTGCGCATCGCCTTCTGCTCGTCGGACTGGGCTTCGACCCAGTCGCGCATGATCTGCTGTTCCGAGCGCATGTTCTTGACCAGGCCGGAAATGCCGTCGGCGAGATTGGCCATGGCGGTGGCGACGCGCGGGTTGGAGCCGCCGCCATTCTCCTGCATCGAGCGCAGCCGTTCCGACAGCACCCGGATCTCGTCGGAGGATTCGGTCTTGGCTGGGTCGGCGACGACGATGTCCGACGACAGGTCGGTCACCGAGGACAGCCAGTTTTCCAGTTCGGTGTAGAAGCGTGTCTGGGCGCGACCGGCCTGCAGGTCGAGGAAGCCGAGCACCAGCGAGCCGGAGAGGCCGAACAGCGAGGACGAGAAGGCGGTGCCCATGCCGGCCAGCGGCGCCGAAAGCCCCTGCTTCAGGGAATCGAGCACCGCGGCGGCGTCACCGGTGCCGGGATCGAGCGATTCGATGGTCTCGCGGATCGAACCGATGGTGTTCAACAGTCCCCAGAAAGTGCCGAGCAGGCCGAGGAACACCAGCAGGCCGACGAGATAGCGCGAGGTGTCGCGGCTTTCGTCGAGGCGGGTGGCGATGGAATCGAGCATGGTGCGCATCGAACTGGTCGAGAAGGCCGTCGCCGAGGAGCGGCCGATCATCGCCTTCATCGGCGCCAGAAGCACTGGTTCTGTCGTTTCCGAGCCGGCACGGAAGGAGTTGACCCAGCGCACTTCGCGAAACAGTCGCCCGACCTGGGCGAAGGCCAAAAGGATGCCGACCACCAGCACGCCGACGATCAGGCCATTGAGGCCGGGATTGCTGCCAAAAGCGGTTGAGATCTGTCGGGTGAGGATGGCGGCGATGAAGGCGACGATGACCAGGAAGATCACCATGGTGAGCAAAAAGACCTGCGGGCTCGATAATTTATGCGGGTCGTAGATCAGGACATCAGAACGTCTGCCCATGCCGAAGGATCTGAGAAAAGCCATCCGTGCCCCGTTTCCGATGCCGCCGCCGATCACGTAAACCGCGACTCTAAACGGAATTGTGACCAAATTGAATGGCGCTTGGCAATATTGCCGCGTCGAGAATGTCAGAAGCGATTGATGACCAGACAGTCGACCATGGCGGCCAGATGCAGGCCAGCACCGGTGACGACGAAACCGTGCCACAGCGCGTTGTGGAAGCGCAGCCCCTTCCAGGCGAAGAAGATGACGCCGCAGGAGTAGACGATGCCGCCTGCGACGATCAGCGCTATCGATGTCGTCGGCAGCGTCTGGACAAGCGGCTTGACCAGGATGATGCCGCTCCAGCCGATGGCGAGATAGAAACCGATCGCCAGCCGGTCGAAACGGCCGGGAAAGAACACCTTGATGGCAATACCCAGCACTGCCGCGGTCCAGACCAGCACGATCATCCAGCGCGCCAGCGGCGAGCCTTCGAGCTGCGCCAGGAAAGGCGTATAGGTCGCGGCGATCAGCAGATAGATCGCGGCGTGGTCGAAACGCCGCAACACCCATTTCAACGGCGACGACACCGGCCACAGATTGTAGGTCATCGACACCGAGAGCACGGTGAGCAGCGAAACCACGTAGAAGGCGGCGGCGATGTATTCGCCAGGTCCGACACGAAAGGCGGCAAGCGCCAGCAGTGCCGACCCTGCCGCGATCGCCAGCACGATGCCGATCGCGTGGACAACACCGTCTGCGATCATCTCGGCACGCGAATAGTGCCAGCGTCCGATGAACGGGATATCGGGGTAGGGCTGGTTGTCTCTCACTAAGCCGGGTTCCTGCACCGCGCCCTTCAATTTGGGCGCATGCCGGGCAGTATTTCAAGCTTCCATTGCGGTTTTGCGACTGCGGCGCATCAGCGCGGCGTGGCTGTCAGCGGGAGGAGAGCGGCTTCTTCACGACCTTCAGCAAAGCGCGCTGGATGATCTCGTTGCCGGCGACGACCGAGCCGTTGTCGAGCATGTCCTGGCCGCCATCCATGTCGGAGACGAAGCCGCCCGCCTCGCGGATCAAAAGCAGCCCGGCGGCGATGTCCCAGGCCGACAGGCCGGTTTCCCAGAAGCCATCCATGCGGCCGGCGGCGACATAGGCGAGATCGAGCGATGCGGAGCCGAGGCGGCGGACGCCGGAAACCTCGGCCATGACATTGCGCAGTTCGACCAGGAAATTGCCGTGGTGGCCGCGGCCGAGATGCGGCATGCCGCAGCCGATCACGGTGTCGACCAGCTTGATGCGGCCGGCGACGCGCAAGCGGCGGTCGTTCATGAAGGCGCCGCCCCCGCGTTCGCAGGTGTAGAGTTCGTCCATCGCCGGATTGTAGATGACGCCGGCGACGATCTGGCCCTGGCGCTCCAGCGCGATCGAAACGGCAAAGAGCGGAATGCCGTGCAGGAAATTGGTGGTGCCGTCGAGCGGGTCGACGATCCAGCGATGCTGGCCGTCGTCGCCTTCAACCACGCCGCGCTCTTCCATCAGGAAGGAATAGCCGGGCCGAGCCTTGGACAATTCGGCAAAGACGATGTCCTCTGCCTTGCGGTCGGCCTGGCTGACATAATCGCCGGGGCCCTTCATCGAGACCTGCAGGTTCTGCACCTCGCCGAAGTCGCGCGACAGCGAGCGGCCGGCCTTCATTGCGGCCTGGACCATGACGTTGAGAAGGGCTGAGCGTGCCATAGTGCTTTTTCCCGGTGCTGCGCTTTAAATTCTGCCTCGATGCATGTCGGTGACCCGGAACCCGGCCACTTTTGGGCGACATGCGTCAGTCGGCGCGGCGCACGTAAGTGATTTCGTTGGTGTCGACGATGATGCGCTCGCCGGCGCCGATGAAGGGCGGCACCAGGACGCGGATGCCGTTCTCCAGGATCGCCGGCTTGTAGGACGATGCCGCCGTCTGACCCTTCACCACCGGGTCGGCCTCGGTGATGGTCAGCGTCACATAGTCGGGCAGCGAAATGCCGATCGGCCGCTCTTCGTAGAGCTGGACCGTCACCATCATGCCGTCCTGCAGGAAGGCGGCGCGATCGCCGACGAAGTCTTTGTTCAATTCGAGCTGCTCGTAGCTCTGGGTGTCCATGAACACCAGTGCGTCTTCCTGCGCGTAAAGGAAGGAAAAATCCTTCAGGTCGAGCCGGATCTGTTCGACGGTCTCGGCCGAGCGGAAGCGCTCGTTGAGCTTGGTGCCGTTGATGAGGTTCTTCAGTTCGACCTGATTGTAGGCGCCGCCCTTGCCGGGCTTGACGGTGTTGGTCCTGACCGCCACCCAAAGCCCGCCATCATGCTCGATGACATAGCCGGGACGGATTTCGTTGCCATTGATCTTGGCCATGATGAGATGATCCGGAATGATGCCAACGGCCACGCCGTCGGTATGGATGTTCGCTGGGAAAGCGATTTCGGGCTCCCAAGACCACAAATCGCCAGAAGAGGCAAGGGAGCGGGCAGGTCGGTGCCAGGCGAGGGGAGCCGAGGTTACACTTGGAATGACCGCGAGAACCGCCGTCAAGGCAGCCGGTTGGCCTTCTGCAGCGCCTGCTTGGTCTGGTCGTCGTCCAGCCCCTGCAGGAAGTCGTCCATCTGTGGGTCGATGAGGCCGGCACGGCGGGCGACGACGTACCAGGCGCCGGCAAGCACAAGGTCCGGATCGGTGCCGATGCCTTGCATATAGAGCTTGGCCAGGCGGTTCTGGGCGGCGACATTGCCGCCCTCCGCCGCCTGCTTCATCCAGCCGAAGGCGGATTTCAGGTCGCGCGCACCGCCGCGGCCTTCGATCATCCAGGCGGCGAGATCGATCTGCGCGGTGTCGTAGTTCTGCCTTGCGGCCTGCGCCAGCAGGCGCCTTGCCTGGGCGTCGTCACGTGGCTTGCCACCGACACCGTTGGCGTAGATCTGCGACATTGCATATTGCGCGTCCGCGAGGCCGGTCGCGGCGGCGCGCTCATAGTAGGAAACCGCCTTGGCCATGCCGGCGTCGCCGGGGTCCTGCTGGACCAGCATCTGCGCGAAATTGAATTGCGCCAGCCGGTTGCCGGCTTCGGCGGCGGCCTGCATCAAGGCGTAGGCCTCTTTTCCATCCTTTTTGACGTAGCGGCCGTCGAGCAGCATCAGCGCATACTGGAACTGCGATTCCGGCACACCCTGTTCGGCGGCCAGCGCGTACCATTTCGCCGCTTGCGCCGAATTGACCGGCACACCGAGCCCCCGCGACAGGATCTCGGCCACCAAGGTCTGCGCCGCCGGATCGCCGTTTTGCGCCCGGACCAATGCCAGATTGTAAGCTGTCTTGTAGAGACCGCGCTGGAAGGCGCCATAGGCCGCGTCGGCAGGTTTTGCGCCGAAGCGGTCGGGATTGACCGTGTCGGCCGACGGCAGCGGCGCGGGCTCGGCCGTGGTAGCGGGCTGCGGCAACGGCTTGTCGATCGGCTTGTCGGTGTGGACGCCGATTTCCGGCTTGGGCTGCGGCAGGGGAATGGTCTCCGCGGCGGCAGCCTGGACCATCAGCACCGCAAGCAGAGCCTGGAGGGGAAGCGTCGCCGAGGACATTTCAGTCCTCGAAGCGCGGCGCGGTCTCGTCGAGCAGCGCGTTGGCGGTGGCGACCGCTGTCCTGGGATCGGTGCCGTCGGCGAACACGGCGCTCGACAGCGCCACGAATTCAGCGCCGGTGGCGCCCACGGCTTCGACCGAGGCGATGTCGGATCCGGCCATGACGATGCAAGGGATCTGGATCATGTCCGCCCACCATGCGCCGAGCGACAGGTTGCGCGGGTGCGGTTCGGGCTTGTTGTCGTAACCGAAGCGTCCGAAGAAGATGTAGTCCGGCCGCGTCTCGCCAAGCTCGAGCGCGTCGTCACGCGTCTTGGCGCCTCCGGTGCCGACCATCATCTTTGCCTGGAAATGCTCGATCGTCTCGGCAAGTTCGGCCTTGGAGACCTCGACATGGATGCCGTCGGCCTGGACGCGGCCGGCTATGCGGGTGTCGCCGGCGATGATGACAGCAACGCCGGCGGCTTGCGCTGCCGGGACGATCTGTTCGGCGAAAGCCTGGAAGGAGGCTTCGTCCATGCCGTTCTCGGGCAGGATCAGCGAAGCGACATCGCCGCCATCGAATGCCGCGACAATACGGGCCGCCGGCACGCCGGGCGGCGCGATCAGCACGATGCGACAGCGATTGGGGGGCGTTGCTTCATTCATGGTTCTTCGGGTCCCGCGTTTCGCCTATGCCGGGCGAAGATGGTTGGATTGCGGCATAGAGCAAAGTGCCCGCTTTGAACAGGCGGGCAGCCGGGATCGCGATGTTTGACCCGCCGGGCATCCGGCGGGGCGCTTCATTTGATCGGGTGCGGGCTCGCCACGGGCGGTTTGCCCTTCCACAGCGTCCAGCCGAGATTCATGCCGGCGGCGGCGATCAGGATGGCGGTGGCGCCGACGACCTGACTCAGATGCAGCCGATGGCCGAAGGCGACGACATCGACCAGGATGGCGACGACCGGATAGATGAAGGACAGCGATCCCTGCAGATGCGTCGGCAGCTTCTGGATGGCGCCGTACATCAGTATGTACATCAGGCCGGTATGGACGATGCCGAGCGTCGCCAGCATGGTCCAGCTCCAGGCATCGGCCGGAAGCTCTGCAAGATTGGCGAAAGGCGCCAGCATGACGACGCCGACGCAGACCTGGATCAGCGCGATGAGGTGCGGCGGCGTGCCCTTGAGCTTCTTGGTGACGATGGCGGCGACGGCCCAGAAGAAAGCCGCGCCCAACGCCATGACGATGCCGGTGAAATAATCCGTGCCGATATCGCCGGCATCGGGAGCCGACTGCACTATCAGAACCATGCCGGCGAAGGCGATGGCCAGCCAGGTCAGCTTGGTCAGGGTCAGCCGCTCGGCGAAGAAAAGCGCACCGAAGCCGACCAGCATGAAAGGCTGCGTGTTGTAGACGGCGGTGGCGATCGAAATCGACGCGCGCGAGAAGGCGCTGAACAGCAGCAACCAGTTGACGACGATGGCGACGCCGCCGAGCGCGGCGATGCCGATGATGCGCAGCGACAGCCTGTTGCGCAGCAATCCCAGCCCGGCGCAGATGATGAGCAGCGTCAGCGCACCGAAAGCGCAACGCCAGAACACCACATCCATGATCGGCTGGCCGGACAGGACGACGAACCATCCGATCGTTCCCAGGATGGCCATTGCGGCTGACATTTCGACCGTGCCGCGCACCGTTTCGTTCACAACAAACCTCCATATCGGTTGAGCCGCCATAATCTCATGCTGCCGCGAAGCTTTCCATCTGATTGGAAAGGGTGTATGGCCGGTTGGCCTAATTATATTAGGAGAAAACTCCAAACTATCGGGGAAAGAAAAAGATGCTGGACGATCTCGACCGAAATCTCCTTGAAATCCTGGTCAAGGATGCACGGACCTCGCTGAAGGAACTGGCCGCCCAGGTCGGGCTGTCGTCGCCAAGCGTTTCGGAGCGGCTGCGACGGCTCGAGGAGCGCGGCGTCATCCGGGCGTTCACTGTCGAGATCGATCCGCTGGCGCTCGGCTATACCCTGCAGGCGATCGTGCGCATCCGGCCTTTGCCGGGCAAGCTGCACATTGTCCAGAAGCTGATCGAGGAGATTCCCGAATTCGGCGAATGCGACAAGGTGACGGGCGATGACTGTTTCGTCGCCCGACTGTTCGTGCGTTCGATCGGCGATCTCGACGGGATTTTGGACCGTATCGCCGACAAGGCCGAGACCAGCACCGCCATCATCAAGGCGCAGCCGATCCGGCGGCGGCCGCCGCCGCTTGACGCAACCGCCTCTCGGGATAGGGCAAAGGTCTTGCAGGCCTCCTGATCGAGTTGGGTGGAAAGCCGGTGGCCGGTTGGTTAGTGTGCCGGCCCAAACGAGGCCGGAACCATGGCGCAGAATATATACGATCGTGAGGATTTCTTCGCAGGCTATAGCCAGCTCGGCCGTTCGGTCGCGGGGCTGGAGGGTGCCGCCGAGTGGCCGGCCCTGCGCGCCATGCTGCCCGATGTCGGCGGCTTGAGGGTCGTCGATCTCGGCTGCGGCTTCGGCTGGTTCTGCCGCTGGGCTCGCGAGCATGGGGCGGCGCAGGTGCTTGGCCTGGATCTGTCGGAGAAGATGCTTGCCCGGGCAAGGGCCGCCGGTCCCGATGCTGGCATAAGCTATGAGACGGCCGATCTCGATCGGCTCAGCCTGCCGGAAGCCAGCTTCGATCTCGTCTACAGCTCGCTCGCCTTGCACTATGTCGAGGATGTGTCGCGTCTGTTCGGGACCGTGCATCGGGCCCTGGCGCCTGGCGGGCGTTTCGTCTTTTCGACGGAACATCCGATCTTCATGGCGCCGACCAAACCCGGCTGGGTGATCGATAGCGAAGGCCGCAAGACGTGGCCTGTCGACCAATATCTGGTGGAAGGACCGCGCAGCACCGACTGGCTGGCCAAGGGCGTGGTGAAACATCACCGCACGATCGGCACCACCCTTAACGCACTGATCCGGTCCGGCTTCACCATCGGCCATGTCGAGGAATTCCGGCCGACCGATGCGCAAATCGCAGCCAAGCCGGAACTGGCGGAAGAGCTCGAGCGGCCGATGTTCCTGCTGGTCTCGGCTCGGCGCTAGGCACTGGCCGGCGTCGGCCGAGTGTGCCGCCGCCACGCTCATATTTGCTGTCGCTCCGCCGGGCATTCTGGGCTATTCAAGCGTCGACCCGCTTTCCCTCCGGACCAGTCCCCCCTCCCATGTCAGGCCTGCTTCTCGATCCGTGGTTCTATGCGGCTGCCATTCCGGCGGTCATTCTGGTCGGCCTGTCCAAGGGCGGCTTTGGCGGCGCCGTCGGTTTCGTCGGCGTGCCGCTGATGGCGCTGACCATGCCGCCGGTGCAGGCGGCGGCCATCCTGCTGCCGATCCTGTGCCTGATGGACATCGTCTCGGTATGGACATGGTGGGGCGTTTACGACCGCAAGATGCTGGTCGACATGATGCCGGGCGCCGTCATCGGCATCGGCCTTGGCTGGCTGACGGCGGCACTGGTGACCGAAGAGGCGGT
>NZ_RZTF01000004.1:18733-30276 GCF_004023175.1 Mesorhizobium sp. M7A.F.Ca.MR.362.00.0.0 | reverse complement strand
TCTTCGTCCTGCGCTGGCTCTATCTGCAGTTCCGCCATGGCGCCGATCACGCTGCCGCGCCCAACCGCGTGGCCGCCGCCGTCTGGGGCACGGTCGCCGGGTTCACCAGTTTCGTCGCCCATGTCGGCGGCCCGCCCTTCCAGGTCTATGCCTTGCCGATCCGGCTCGATCCGAAGGTTCTGTCGGGCACCGCCGCGATCTTCTTTGCCGCCACCAATGCGCTGAAGCTGGTGCCCTATTTCGCGCTCGGCCAGTTCGACACCGCCAATCTGACGGCATCGGCGGTGCTGATGCCGCTGGCGCCGCTGTCGACCATTGCCGGGGCCTGGCTGGTGCGGCGGATGCGGCCGGAAACCTTCTATCCCTTCACCTATGCAACCGTCGCGGTCGTTGCACTGAAGCTGCTGTGGGATGGCATCGCAGGTCTGATGTAGAAAGGCGGCTGCGCCGCCGCCCGTCATCAGGGTCAGGCAGCGCTCGGCACGAGACGGCGGTTGGCGCCAAAGGCCAGTGTGGCGCCGATCAAGACGGCTAGCACCATCCCGGCAAGGATGCCGATGTCATGCACGGTCGGCTTGAGCACCATGTCGGCAATGATGACCACCATCACGGCATAGTCGAAGCGCGCCGCGCTCATCATACGCTGGCCGATGGCAAGAACCTCTGGTGTGACGCCCTCCTTGGCGATCATTGCGCCCATGCGCTCGCCGGTCGGTTTGAAGATGAACATGCCGATCGAAAAGGTCGTGGCGTAGCCGGCCAGGCCGATGAGGATCCACAGGTCGGAGAAGCCGACCCAGAACCAGCACATGATGAGGCCAAAAATCAGCGTCAGCATCGACATCGGCGCGAAGAACCTGCCGCCCAGCTGACCGCTCGCGCGCATTGCCTGCAGTTTTTCCTCTATGTTGCCCGCCCGCTCGGCAAGCATTCCCAGCAGGAACAGCACGAAGCCGCCTCCGACCCACAGAATGGCGGTAGTGACGTGGAGGAATTTGACGATCGAGTACCAGTCCATGGGTTGCTCCTGCAGTGTTCCGGTCAGGTTGCGGCGGCGCTGATTTGCGCCGGCCGTCAGAGGAGCGGGCGTTTAGCGTGGCGCCTGTTTCGGAACGATGTCGCGAAAAAACCGGATCTGTTTCAGGCAATGAAGAAGCGGCTGAGATAGTGAACGCGCTATCTGATTTCCTGCTAATGTACGAATCGTCAGGGGGGTCGGCGCGACATCGTCCGGAAACATCGCCGATGCTAGCGCGCTAACGCCGGGAGCCCGGTGGCGACAACAATCGCCTGACGATCAACCCATTCCCACAACGGGAAAAGGCAATTCGGGGGACAGGCATGCAAGGGGTAGCACGGAATTTCTTCACACTGGCCGTCATCTATTCGCTGTGCGGCATGGCGCTCGGCCTGCACATGTCGATCAGCCAGGATCACGGTCAGATGCCGACTCACGCCCACACGATGGTGGCCGGATGGCTGATGTCGGCGGTCTTCGCCTTCTTCTACCATTTGTTCCCTGCCATCGGGCAGAAGACGCTCGCCACCGTTCATTTCTGGCTGACCGCAATCAGCGGCATCGGCCTGCTGATCGGCCTCTATTTCCTGCTTGCCGGCAATGCCGCGATCGAACCGCTGGTGGCGGCCTCCTCGATGGGCTTCTACGCAGCCATGCTGCTGTTCGCCTTCATCGCCTTGCCGGCGATCTGGAAGACGGCCTGAGCTGGACCTGGGGTAAGGTGAGGCTGTGCCGGCGATCTGGAGGACAGCCTGAGCTAGCCTGACGCAGGAGATGCTGTCCTGTTACGGCACAGTATGGCGGCGTTCGGTCAAAAAACATCCGCGCCGTTAAGGCTTCATTAAGCTTTACAGGTGTTTACTATGTTCATCCAGTGATCTGGATTCTTACCGAGTGGCTGGAGCCACTTTGTTTGACGCCTCCCTGTTAAACTCCTGAGAGCCGCCTTATCCGCGGCTCTTTTTTTGTCTTCATTTCCCTTTTTGTCCGCGTCTCAGCGGGGCCGCCCAATGGCGGCTCGCCGTTAACCTTCTGTTAAACATGTGCTTGCCTTCGCCGGTGACGAAGCGCATTTTCAAGCTTCAGTCAGATAGGGTTCCGGGTGTATCGGCAGGGAGCCGAATCGGCCGGTTGCAAGTGCAGGGGCGTATCAATGAACGAGCCTTCGAAGGGCAGTGCAAAAACCGTCAAGTTGGCGGAGCGCCGGGTGTTCTCGCAATCCTTCAAGCCGCTTTACCAGGAAGGCATGGGCCTGGTCGAACAGGCCGCCGAATATCTCGACGGCAAGGGCCGGGCCGAGGCAAAGAAACTGTCGCGGCTGGGCGCCACGCTCTATGCGGCCGAATCGATGCGGCTGACCACCAGGCTGATGCAGGTTGCGTCCTGGCTGCTTTTGCAGCGCGCCGCCAATTCCGGCGAGATGACCCGCGACCAGGTCGCGTCGGAAAAGTCCAAGGTGCGTCTCGACACCGCTTCCGCCCATGACGAAGCCGCCGGCTGGGCCGAGTTGCCCGAGGATTTCCTCGATCTCGTCACCCGCTCGCTGCGCCTGCAAGCACTGGTGCGCCGCATGGACGAGGAGATCTATGGCTCGGGCGCCTTGGTCGACATGCAACCGATGGCTCGCCGCCTCAATCCAGTTTCCGACCAGATCAGCCTGCTCAACACGGCTTTCGCTCGGGGTTAGACCACGGTCTGTCTTCTGTTTCCGGTTTGTTCACATTTCGCTGGCATCGCTGTGGGCCGGAGGTAAAGTCGGCAAATGGCGGAAGCGATTCGCATCATCGGTATCGATCCTGGGCTTCGACGCACCGGCTGGGGCATCGTCGAAAGCCTCGGCAATTCGCTGCGCTTCATTGCTTCCGGGACCGTGAAGTCCGAGGATAAGGCGGCGCTGGCAACGCGGCTGTGCCAGCTGCATGACGGGCTCGCCGAAATCCTGCACAGCGCGATGCCGCACGAGGCGGCGGTTGAACAGACCTTCGTCAACAAGGACGCGGTGGCAACGCTGAAGCTCGGCCAGGCGCGCGGCATCGCCATGCTGGTGCCGGCGCGTGCGGGTCTCGTCGTTGCCGAATATGCGCCCAACGCGGTCAAGAAGGCAGTGATCGGCGTCGGCCATGGCGACAAGAAGCAGATCCACATGATGGTGAAGGTGCTGTTGCCAAAAGCCGTCTTCGATACCGAACATGCCGCTGATGCGCTCGCCATCGCCATCTGCCACGCGCATCACCGGCAGAGCGTGGCCTACAGGATGGCGCTGGCCGGCTAGCTACGTTCTTGACTTGTTCACGCTGCAGGGATAAGTAATACCGCAGAGGTATTACCATGCGCGTGACCACCAAGGGGCAAGTCACAATCCCCAAGCCGATAAGGGACCGTCTGGGCATCGCCCCGGGCTCCGAGGTGGAGTTCGTGGCCACCGACGAGGGCGTTCGGCTGGTTGCCGTCAACGAGAACCTCTCCCAGGAAGAGAAATTGCGCAGGTTCAGCGATGTCCTCGACCGGATGGAGGGGACGTTGGATCTGGGAGGCATGACCACCGATCAGTACATGGAGTGGTTGAGGGGGCCGCGTGAAGATCTCGACGTTGATTGACACAAATGTCCTGATCGACGTTTGGGGTCCAGCCGGACCGCTGAAAGGATGGTCGGCATCGGCAATCGCCTCCTGCCGCCGCGACGGCGCGTTGGTGGTCAATACGATCGTCTGGTCCGAGTTGGCGCCGTTGATCGCGACGGAAACGGCGCTTCGAAAAGCAGTCGACATGCTTGGGATGGATCGCGAACTTGTACCTTGGGACGCGGCATTCCTTGCGGGCGTCACGCATTCCCGCTATCGCCGGGCTGGTGGCGTCAGGGAAAGAACCTTGCCTGATTTCTTTATCGGCGCTCACGCGACCGTCGCTGGACATCGTCTTTTGACCCGCGACGCTGCTCGCTACCGCAGCTATTTTCCCGACCTCGACATCATCTCTCCTGAAACGCACCCATGAGGGCCTATCTTCCATGAAAGATCTGGCATGATCGGCAAGCTCAAGGGCACGCTCGACGAGGTCGACGAGGATCATTGCCTCGTGGACATCCATGGCGTCGGCTACGTCGCCTATTGCTCGGCGCGCACGCTGGCGGCGTTGCCTTCGCCGGGCGAAGCGGTGGTGCTGTTTATCGAGACCTATGTCCGCGAGGACATGCTGCGCCTCTACGGCTTCCAGTCGGTGCTGGAACGCGAGTGGTTCCGGCTGCTGATGAACAATGTTCCGGGCGTCGGCGCCAAGGTGGCGCTGGCCATCCTGTCGACGCTGGCGCCGGCGGATCTCGCCAACGCCATTGCGCTGCGCGACATTGCCATGGTTTCGCGCGCGCCCGGCGTCGGCAAGAAAGTGGCCGAGCGCATCGTCACCGAGTTGAAGAACAAGGCGCCGGCCTACGCCGGCACCGCCTCGGGCACCATCGGCCTGAAACAGGAACTCGGTGACGGCGTGGCATCCGCGCCCATCACCGACGCGGTCTCGGCGCTGGTCAATCTCGGCTATTCGCGCGACACCGCCGCCAATGCTGTGGCGGCGGCGCTGAAGACGGCGGGCGAGGATGCCGATGCGCCAAAGCTGATCCGCTTCGGGCTGAAGGAACTGGCGCGGTGAACCGTCGCTTGTTCAGCTCCTTGCCGTGTGCAAGGAAGGCGTCATGAGCCTGTCGCCCCGCCTGATTGCGCCGGAAAAACGCGGTGAGGATGCCGAGCAGACCTTGCGGCCGCAGACGCTCGACGATTTCGTCGGCCAGGCGGCGGTGCGGGCCAATCTCAAAGTGTTCATCGAGGCCGCCAAGGGCCGCAACGAGGCGCTCGACCATGTGCTGTTCGTCGGGCCGCCCGGTCTCGGCAAGACGACGCTGGCGCAGATCATGGCGCGCGAACTCGGCGTCAATTTCCGCTCGACCTCGGGTCCGGTCATCGCCAAGGCGGGCGATCTTGCCGCCCTGCTGACCAATCTCGAGGAAGGCGACGTGCTGTTCATCGACGAGATCCACCGGCTGAGCCCGGCGGTGGAGGAGATCCTTTATCCGGCGATGGAGGATTTCCAGCTCGACCTGATCATCGGCGAAGGACCGGCGGCGCGTTCGGTCAAGATCGACCTTGCCCGCTTCACGCTCGTCGCTGCCACCACGCGGCTCGGCCTGCTCACCAATCCGCTGCGCGACCGTTTCGGCATTCCGGTGCGGCTCAACTTTTACACGGTCGAGGAACTGGAGCAGATCGTGCGGCGCGGCGCGCGCATCCTGCAGATGCCGCTCGGCGACGACGGTGCGCTGGAAATCGCGCGGCGTGCGCGCGGCACGCCACGCATCGCCGGCCGGCTCTTACGCCGCGTGCGCGATTTCGCCTCGGTGGCCGGCGACGGCCATGTCGACCGCAAGATCGCCGACGAGGCGTTGACCCGGCTGGAAGTCGATGCGCTCGGCCTCGACGCGCTCGACCGGCGGTATCTCAGCATGATCGCGCGCAATTTCGGCGGCGGGCCGGTCGGCATCGAGACGATCGCCGCCGGCCTGTCCGAGCCGCGCGACGCCATCGAGGACATCATCGAGCCCTATCTGATCCAGCAGGGCTTCATCCAGCGTACACCGCGCGGCCGCATGCTGACGGCCAATGCCTGGCGCCATCTCGGCATCGACGCGCCGAAGGATCTGGCACAGCAGCAGATCAACCTGTTCCAGGAAGAGTAATTTTCCAGTGCGCCGCCCGTCGTCTCGGGTATTGGCTCAGCATTGCGTCGGTACGTTTTTTGAATGCGCCCGGAATCTTCTCGGTCGATCTTGGCTGAGCGATCAATGCAGCCCGCGGATCACGTCCATCACATCCGGCTCGGCCTTGTCGTCATTGAAGGCGTCGACGATGCCGAAGGCGCCGCCATAACTCCACACCGACCATGAGAAGCCATGTGCTTCGGCACGCCCGATCATGTCCCTGATATAGGCGGCCCGGTACTCGGCGGGCATCACATAGGAATTGCCATATTCCTGGCGGATCATGCCGAACTCGCCCAGCGAGATGTTTTCCGGCTTGACGCCGTTGGCCTTCGCCCATGCCTCGACCTTTTTGAACGGCGCATCCATCAAGCCGAGCAGCTTGTCGAGGCTGTCCATGCTGGCGACCTGTTCGTCGAGATAGGCAAGCAGGCCGCTCTGCCGTGTCCACGGCGCCTCGGCCTTGATCCTGGCGCGGATGGTGTCGAGCGTCACGTCGAGCTGTGCCTTGGGCACCGCGCTCAGCGGGTAAGGCAGGCCGGTCACGTAGGGGATGAAGTCGCCGGCCCAGGTCGCTCCCTGATGGGTGAGCAGGAACGGATCGTAGGAATGGAATGTCCAGATGACATTGTCATCAGGGATCGTCTTCGGATCTATCTTTTCCAGCGAGTTCGCCGCGGAATAGCATGCGCCGGTCAGCACTAGTGTCAGTTTCGTCGCCGAGGATCGCGCCGCGGCGAACAGTTTGCGCTGGCGGTCCGGCCACAGGCTGGTGCCGTCGCTGTCGCAGTCGACGATCGGTTCGTTCATCGGCTCGAAGGCAACCTGGGTGGGGTCTTCGCCGGCCAGCGTGCGGGCCATCTTGCGGACCATCTCGACATAGGCGTCGAAGGTCCGCGGGTCGTCCATCACTTGCGCCATGCCGATCTTGCGGCTGCCGCCGGCAGGGATCAGGTGCATGTCGACGACGACCTTCAGGCCGGCGCGGTTGATCATGCGCACGGAGTCCAGCACGCTGGCATAGAGGTCGTCACGCAAGGCCACGGTCTGGTCGGATAGGAAAGGCGAAGGATCGACCGGCATGCGCAGGAAATCGAGGCCGGCATCCTTCAGCGCCTTGAGGTCGTTCTCCCCAAGGAATTTCCGCCATTCCGGATAGGGCAGGATGGCTTTGGCGTCGCCCCACTGGTCTTCGCCGGGCCATGTGACCCATTGGTCGAGGTTGAGGCCGCGCTTC
Source organism: Mesorhizobium sp. M7A.F.Ca.MR.362.00.0.0 (assembly GCF_004023175.1). NCBI lineage: Bacteria > Pseudomonadati > Pseudomonadota > Alphaproteobacteria > Hyphomicrobiales > Phyllobacteriaceae > Mesorhizobium > Mesorhizobium sp. M7A.F.Ca.MR.362.00.0.0. Next base: position 23,276 of record NZ_RZTF01000004.1, on the reverse strand, counting down.
ATCGAGAATGTCGCGGCCTGGCCAGGCAGCGCCGAAGCCACGAGCACGAACAGCGCCGCCGTCAAACTCTTGATCATCGCCGTCAACAGTGCCATCCGATGTTATGTTCCGCGGGAAACTGGTGCCTCGTCGGGGCTGAAAAAGGAAGTGCAATGGGCGATCATGGTGAATCGGCGACGCTGCTGGCCGGGCTTTCCGGCGCGCTGACGGCGTTCGGCCACCGGCTGATGGCGCGGGTCTATTATGCCGACACCGATTTCTCCGGCGTCGTCTACCATGCGCGCTATCTCGAATTCTTCGAACGCGGTCGCTCCGACTATCTCCGGCTGACCGGCGTGCACCACACAGAGCTTGCCGATGGCAGGCATGGCGAAAGAATAGTCTGGGTGGTGCGCCGCATGGAGATCGACTTTCGCGGCCCCGCCCGCATCGATGACATCCTGACGGTCGACACCCGCACCGAGGAGATTTCCGGCGCGCGCATCTTCATGGCGCAGCAGCTCAAGCGTGGCGACGAACTGCTGGTCGAGGCCAAGGTCGAAGCGGCGATCATCGGTGAGAATGGCCGCCCAAGGCGTTTTCCCAGAGAATGGGTGGCGGCATTCATGCCTAGGGTGTGCTGAGATTCAGGTGATGCCGACCTGCAAACAGCAGCTCCTGCGCTTCCCCGTTCTACCGCATCGCGGTAGAACTGTGCTCACGTACGAAAAGTACGCTCCGCTCCGGTTCTCGGGATCTACCGTTTTCGGCTTGGCCTGACCTGAATCTCAGCACACCCTAGGCGCAGCCATTGAATTGATGGCCTTGCCATTGGGCGTGGCAATGCGCCGCGCCTTATATACTAACCCATCCTTAACCATAACGGTTCATGAAGAGATTGGTGAAGATTGGCGTTATCGAACGCCTTCCTTTCACCAATATTTGCCCCGAAAAGGCCGATAACGGCACAGTTTGGGGTTGTTCCGGTAGCTTCGTGCGAACCGACCACAAGGGATGCCAGGGGCCAGCCGCCAGCTTCGCCCGGAAAATCTTAAGGACGTAACGATGGAAAATATCGCACTCGCCGACCCGGGCGCGCAATTGTCGGTTTGGTCGCTGTTCGTTTCGGCCAGCTGGGTTGTCAAGCTGGTCATGATCGGCCTGCTCTGCGCCTCGGTCTGGACCTGGGCGATCATCGTCGACAAGCTGGTTTCCTATGCCCGCATGCGGCTGGCGCTCAACCGGTTCGAACAGGTGTTCTGGTCGGGGCAGTCGCTGGAGGAGCTCTACCGCACGCTCGCCGACCGCAAGACCACCGGCATGGGCGCCATTTTCGTCGCGGCCATGCGCGAGTGGAAGAAGAGTTTCGAGAAGGGCGCCAAGTCGCCGCTCGGCCTGCAGACCCGCATCGACAAGGCGATGGACCTGGCGCTGACCCGCGAGATGGAAAAGCTGGAAGGCCGCCTCGGTTTCCTCGCCACCACCGGCTCGGCGGCACCTTTCATCGGCCTGTTCGGCACCGTCATCGGCATCATGACCTCGTTCCAGGCGATCGCCGGCTCCAAGAACACCAGTCTCGCCGTGGTTGCGCCCGGCATTGCCGAAGCGCTGCTGGCGACGGCCATCGGCCTGCTGGCCGCCATTCCGGCCGTCATCGCCTACAACAAGTTGTCGTCCGACGCGAGCAAGATAGCCGTGCGCATGGAAGGGTTCTCCGACGAGTTCTCCGCCATACTCTCGCGCCAAATCGATGAAAAAGTGGCCCCCAAGGCCTGAGGAGTAGCAGATGGGTATGTCCATGGGCATGGGAGGACGCGGCGGGCGCGGCCACAGGCGGCGCGGCCGTCACCATGCGCTGATGTCCGAGATCAACGTCACGCCGATGGTCGACGTGATGCTGGTGCTGCTGATCATCTTCATGGTCGCCGCACCGATGCTGACGGTCGGCGTGCCGATCGACCTGCCGGATACGCAGGCCAAGGCGATGAATGCCGACACGCAGCCGATCACCGTCTCGATCAACGCCGCCGGCCAGATCTATCTGCAGGAAACCGAGATCCCGATCGAGGAGCTGGTGGCCAAGCTGCAGGCGATCTCGAAGACCGGCTATGAGGAGCGCATCTTCATCCGCGGCGACAAGTCCACCGACTATGGCACGGCGATGAAGGTAATGGCCCGCATTTCGGCCGCTGGCTACAAGAACATCGGCTTGGTTTCACTGCAGGAACAGGACCAATAGACGCGCGATGAAGACCGGCCTCACCACATCGGTGATCTTGCATACGGCGGCGCTGACCTTCGGCCTGTTCACGCTGACGGCGCCGGCGGCACTTCCGTCGTCCGACGTCGAGTCGGTGGCGGTCGATATCGTGCCCATGGAAGCCATTGCGCAGACGTTGCAGGGCGACAAGAAGGCCGTGATGCATGAAAAGCCGGCACCTGTGCCGACGCAGCGCCCGGACATCGTTCCGGACGCGCAGAAGGTCGGCGAGAACAGCGTCGACACCGACAAGCCGATAACGCCGGAAGCCAAGCCGAAGCCCGTCGACATGACCTCGGCTCCGCCGACCCCGATCGAAAAGCCGAAGCCCGAGGACGTGCCGAAGCCGCAGGAGAAGCCCAAGCCCACCCCGGCAACGGAAGTGGCGCCGGCGCCGACGCCCAAGGAAGAGGTCAAGCCCGAGCCGGTCAAGCAGGCCGACCCCAAGCCGACACCGGCCAAGCCGGCGCCAACCCCGCCACCGCAGGACAAGACTGCTGCCATCGATCCGACGCCCGAGGTCAAGCCTGACGCCGTCGCTGAAGCCATAGCGCAGGAGCCGCCCGCCGAGGCGACGCAGCTGCCGGATTCCGCTCCCGCGCCGGAAGCGCGGCCGAAGCCGCAGCCGGCGCAGGCCGAAAGCGCCAAGGCGCCGGAACGCAAGAACGCCGACAAGCCGGTCAAGGAAGCGTCGTCGAAGCCGAAGTCCGATGACAAGCAATTCAACGCCGACGAGATCTCCGCGCTCCTCGACAAGCAGAAACCATCCGGCGGTGGCGCCAAGCGCTCGACCCAGCAGGCGTCGCTCGGCGGCGACAAGGATCAGGGCCAGAAGCTTTCCAGGTCCGAAATGGGTGCTCTGGAAAGCCAGCTTGGCGGCTGCTGGACCCTTCCCGCGGGCCTTGAAGGTTCCGAGAACTTCGTCGTCGTGGTGCGGTTCAACCTGGATGGCTCCGGCAAGCTGGATGGACGCCCGGCGGTCGAAACGTCGAGCGGAAACCGCCAGTTTGACGAAAGTGCCGTTCGTGCGGTGCAAAAATGCGATGTCACTGGCCTGCAAGTTCCCGCCGGCAAGCAGGACATCTGGGCCGACGTCCGCGTCACCTTCGATCCAAGGGAGATGCTGGGCCTCTAAGGCCCGGGTATCCGGAAATCAGTACGAGAAGCGAGAAGACATGAAATCAATCCTCAAGCCGCTCCTGATGGTCGCAGCAATGGCGATGGGCATGACCGCTGCCAGCACATTGCCGGCGCTGGCGCTGGTCGAGCTCAACGTCAACAAGGGCAATGTCGAGCCGCTGCCGATCGCCATCACGGATTTCCAGGGCGGCGACGCGCTTGGGGCGCAGATTTCGCAGATCGTCACCGCCGATTTGAAGCGTTCGGGTCTGTTCGCGCCGATCGACAAGAGCGCCTTTATCGAGAAGATCACCAACCCCGATGCAGCACCGCGCTTCGACGACTGGAAGGTGATCAACGCGCAGGCGCTGGTCACCGGCAGCGTCAGCAAGGAAGCCGACGGCCGCATCCGCGCCCAGTATCGGTTGTGGGATACCTTTGCCGGCCAGCAGATGGCTGGCGAGCAGTTCTTCGCCAACGACGCCAATCAGCGGCGCGTCGCCCACATCATCGCCGACGCCATCTATGAGCGGCTGACCGGCGAAAAAGGCTATTTCGACACCCGCGTCGTCTTCATCGACGAATCCGGCGCCAAGAATGCGCGCAAGAAGCGCCTCGCGATCATGGACCAGGACGGCGCCAATGTGCGCTATCTCTCGGACGGCAGGTCGATCGTGCTGACGCCGCGTTTCTCGCCGAACCGGCAGGAAATCACCTACATGTCCTATGAAAGCGGCCAGCCGCGGGTCTACCTGCTGCAGATCGAAACGGGGCAGCGCGAACTGGTCGGCAACTTTCCGGGCATGACCTTTGCGCCGCGCTTTTCGCCCGACGGCCAGAAGGTGATCATGAGCCTGCTGCGCGACGACGGCAATTCCAACATCTTCGCCATGGACCTGCGCAGCCGCTCGACGACGAGGCTGACCAACTCGACCGCCATTGACACCTCGCCGTCCTATTCGCCCGATGGCAGCAAGGTGGTGTTCACCTCCGACCGTGGCGGCCGCGCGCAGATCTACGTGATGGGAGCCGACGGCTCGGGCCAGACCCGCATTTCCTTTGGCGACGGCGTCTATTCGACGCCGGTATGGTCGCCGCGCGGGGACCTCATCGCTTTCACCAAGCAGACCGGCGGCGAATTCCAGATCGGCGTCATGAAGACCGACGGCTCGGGCGAGCGCATCC
>NZ_RZTF01000004.1:17239-18723 GCF_004023175.1 Mesorhizobium sp. M7A.F.Ca.MR.362.00.0.0 | reverse complement strand
GCGCATCCTGTCCTCCGGCTTCCAGCAGGAGGGGCCGACCTGGGCGCCGAATGGCCGCGTGCTGATGTTCTTCCGCGATTCCGCCGGCGGCCCCAAACTGGTTTCGGTCGATCTGACCGGACGCAACGAGCAATCGATCCCGACGGCGAACTTCGCTTCGGACCCGGCCTGGTCGCCGCTGCTTGAATAGAGGAATTGAGGAACTGGGGAATTGAAGAACTGAAGAATGGAGAAGGCGGGCGGCTACATTAATCGCGCGAAGGATCTAGAGGTATACAAACGCGCTTAGGTGATTTCTCTTGACGTCCATAAAGCTACGCTCGCTTTCCCGAAAATGGAGCAATACGCACTGGCTGATCAGTTGCGTCGCTCCAGCAAAGGAATCTGCGCCAATTTGGCTGAGGGATTTGCCAAGCAGACTCACTCCAAACCCGAATTCGCGCGGTTCATTTCGATGGCAATGGGGTCATGCAGCGAGGTGGAGACGTGGATTTCCTATGCGTTCGACCTTGGATACATCAGCCAGGCACAACACGACGATTGGCTGCGATCCTATGCCCCATATCTACGGCATGCTGATCAATCTGAGAGAAAAGCTGAAGTGAATTCTCTCTTCAGTTCCTCAATTCCCCAACTCTTCAATTCCTCATTTCCATCTCTTTGTCGCGTTTTGGCCGTATTTACGCCTAGGGTCCGCGTGAAATGTGGCTTCAGGCCAACGGGCTGCGGACGGGCAGCTTAAAGCAAAATTAACCGTGTTTCTTGAATGCCGGTTAACCCAAACGTGGTTACTGGGTGATCAACGAAATCACTCAAATTAGATCACTCGAAATACGAAGGAGAGGCGGCATGGGCCGTATTGCAGCACTTACCAGAAACCCGGTCATGATCGCGCTGGTGGCGATGCTCGCCATCGCAGGTTGCGCCTCGAAGAAGACGCCGAACAACGCGGCCGATCTTGGCCTTAACGGCGCCGGCGCGGCGACGCCCGGATCGGCGCAGGACTTCACCGTCAACATTGGCGACCGCATCTTCTTCGATACGGACTCGACCTCGATCCGTGCCGACGCGCAGACGACGCTCTCGCGCCAGGCGCAGTGGCTGAACCAGTACAAGCAGTATGCCATCGTCGTCGAAGGCCATGCCGACGAACGCGGCACACGTGAATACAATTTGGCGCTCGGCGCCCGCCGCGCCGCCGCCACCCGCGACTTCCTCGTTGCCAAGGGCGTTTCGGCCAGCCGTCTCAAGACCATTTCCTACGGCAAGGAACGTCCGGTCGCGGTGTGCGACGACATCTCCTGCTGGTCGCAGAACCGCCGCGCGGTCACCACGCTTAGCGGCGCTGGCTCCTGAAGCATCATGCAGCCGACCGGCGCGTCAAGAACGGCGGCCGTCTAGCGGTAAAAATGCAACATACCTGTGCGAAAGGCGGCCCTGGGGCCGGCCTTTTTCACATCCGGATGCCCGAAACAAAATTTGGC
>NZ_RZTF01000004.1:11102-17229 GCF_004023175.1 Mesorhizobium sp. M7A.F.Ca.MR.362.00.0.0 | reverse complement strand
GGACCAGCCAAGCGCCCTCGGCTCCTGCTATGAGCCGAGGGCGCTTGGCTGGTCCCATGCTGATTGGAAGGCGCGAACAAGCTAACGAAATCACTGCGAGAGGCACATGCATTTGAGATCGGTTCTGAGCGGCACGCTTGCGCTGCTGCTCCTATCAGGCGTCACCGCCCTGGCCAGCGGCACCGGGGCGAGCGGCACGGGGCAATCAACCGACAGCGGCTTTACCTTCCATCTTCCCAGTATCGAATTGCCCAGCCTTTTCGGTCAAAAGAAGAAACCAGACCAGGTTCAGCTGGTGCAATCCGATCCTGCCGCTGTCACCAGCCTGGAAGAGCAGCTGCGGCAGATGAACGGCAAGATCGAGGAACTCAATTTCCAGGTCCTGCAGATGCAGGAGCAGATCCGCAAGCAGCAGGAAGACAATGAATTCCGCTTCCAGCAGCTGGAAGGCGGCGGCACGCAAGGCGGGCAGCCGCCGGCGCAGAAGAAATCGGACGCCACCACCGGCACCGACAACGATGTGGCGGCGGCCCCGGCAATACGGGCGCCGGCCGATGCCGGCGCCGCGCCCGCCAACGATCAATCGGCAGGCGGCAAGACGGTCGAGGATGTCATCGTCGAATCTCCCGACGGCGACCCCGGAAAGGTTATTCCCGGTACGGGAGCGCCGGAAAAGAATTTCGGCACCATCACCGTCGACAAGAACGGCAATGTGATCGATGCCGGCGGCAACACGCAATCGACCGCGCCGGCGCAGGACACCGCGCCAGTCGCCGGGGCGGCGCCCAAGGCCGGAAAATCCGATACGGTGGTCGCGGCGTTGCCCGCCACCAACAACCCGGAAGAGCTTTACCGCAACTCCTACCAGTTCATCCTCTCGGGCGACTACGGCACCGCCGAGCAAGGTTTTCGCGATCACATCGCCCGCTTCCCCAAGGATGCGAAGGCGGCGGACGCGCATTACTGGCTGGGCGAGTCATTGCTCGGCCAGCAGAAATACCGCGACGCGGCCGAGACGTTCCTTGCCGCCAGCAAGGACTACCCCAAGGCCAAGAAAGCTCCCGACATGTTGCTGAAGCTCGGCGTGTCGCTGGTCGGCCTCAAGCAGCATGACGTTGCCTGCGCCACCTTCAGCGAGGTCGGCAAGCGCTACCCCGATATTTCCAGTGCGCTCAAGGAACGCGTCAAGCAGGAGAAGGCTCTGGCTGCCTGCTGATCCTTGTCCTACATGTCGTTGTCCTGAAACCGGGATCACTTTTGGGCGACATGCATTATGCTCGACAACGAGCCGGACCTTTCGACTAACCCTTTTTCGCATATCGATTTTACCAGCGGCGCTGTTGCGGCCGTGTCCGGCGGCAGCGACTCGACCGCCCTGCTCCTTCTTCTCAAGCACCATCTCGACTGCACGGCGCCGGCAACCAGGCTGCTTGCGGTGACGATCGACCACGGTTTGCGGTCCGGTTCGGCTGCGGAAGCGCAAACAGTGGCGAAGCTGTGCGCCAGACTCGGAATTTCACACCGCATCCTGACATGGTCGGGCCCCAAGCCATCGACCGGCCTGCCCGCGGCTGCTCGCGAGGCGCGCTACCGGCTGCTGGCCGAGGCGGCACAAGCCGAAGGCATCGGCCTGATCCTCACCGGCCATACCGCCGATGACCAGGCAGAGACGGTGCTGATGCGGCAAGCGCGCGAAGAAGGATTGGCGCGGGACGGGGGCCAAGGCCATGCCGAAATGGCAGGCCGGGGACTTGCCGGCATGGCGCCGGCCACCTTGTATGACTGGCGCGAGTGGATCGTTCGGCCGCTTCTCGGGTTGCGGCGCGAGGCGCTGCGCGACGTCCTGCGGCGTGAGAATGTCGGCTGGGCCGACGACCCCACCAATATCGACGCGGCCTTCGAGCGGCCGCGTGTGCGGGCCGCCCTTGCCGACAGCAACGGTGCGCAGCGCATCGACGATGCACTGGCGCTGGCCGCGCATGAGGGCCGCGCGCGCAGTCAACTCGGCCTCGCCGCCGCAAGTTTGATCGGCGATTTCGCGACCAGGCTGTCCTGCGGGCTCATTCGTCTTGATCCGCTCTTGCTGAACACAGGCGACGAGCGAGCGGCCGTCTATGCGTTGCGTATCCTGCTGGCCATGACCGGCGGAATTGCCTTCTTGCCGGATCAGGCCCGCAGCGAGGCTCTGTTCGGTCGGCTGAGGGCTGGATTTCTTTGCGCCACATTGTCGCGGACGGTTGTCGATTCCCGGCGCTCCGGCATCTTCCTGCGCCGCGAGGCGCGCGGCCTGCCCGCCGCCGCAACCCTTACTGGCAGCACCATGTGGGATGGCCGCCGGCGCATCACATTGAACGACAGCAGCAGCGCATTGTTGATTGCCCCGCTAGGCATGGCAGCGGCGAAGCGGCTGGCGACGGGCCAAGGAAAAGCCCCGCCGAGCCTGATGCGCGCCGCGCTCGCGGCCGAACCGGCGTTGTGGCACGCCGGGGAATGCCTTGGTTTGCCTGGATATGGACTGAAGTCTGCGATGATGGAAGTGCGGCCGGTCGTTACCCCCTTTGCCCGCTTCCTGCCTTCGTTCGACCTGGCGCCGGCGCAGGCCGTCGCCGGGCTGATTGGCGCGGCCCCGGTCCCGCCCTTGCCTTTCAGCGGCCATAGTGCCGGCTGATGGTTGCGCGAAAGCTTAACCCAGACGTGCTGTTATGCTTGGCAAGGGGAGGTGCTCTCCCTATGTTAGGCGCAAGTTTCCTCTTATGACGCGTGTCCGCCCCGCGGACGCCAACGGGACAATTGATGAATCCGAACTATCGCAACCTCGCGCTCTGGGCGATCATAGCGGTCCTGCTCATAGCCCTGTTCAATCTGTTCCAGACGCCGCAGACGCGAGGGGCTTCCAGCGATGTGCCTTATTCGCAGTTCCTGCAGGATGTCGCGGCGGGCCGGGTCAAGACGGTAACCATCGCGGGCGCCCGCATCAGCGGCACCTACACCGACAATGCCAGCGGCTTCCAGACCTATTCGCCCGGCGATCCTTCGCTGGTCTCGCGGCTGCAGGACAAGAACGTCACCATCAATGCGCGGCCTGAAACAGACGGTTCCAATTCGCTGTTCGGCTATTTGATCTCTTGGCTGCCGATGATCCTAATCCTCGGCGTCTGGATATTCTTCATGCGCCAGATGCAGTCCGGCTCCGGCCGCGCGATGGGCTTTGGCAAGTCGAAGGCCAAGTTGCTCACCGAAGCCCATGGTCGCGTCACCTTCCAGGACGTTGCCGGCGTCGACGAAGCCAAGGAAGATCTGGAGGAGATCGTCGAGTTCCTGCGCGATCCGCAGAAATTCCAGCGGCTCGGCGGCAAGATTCCGCGCGGCGTGCTGCTCGTCGGCCCTCCGGGAACCGGCAAGACGCTGCTCGCCCGCTCGGTTGCCGGCGAAGCCAATGTGCCGTTCTTCACCATTTCCGGTTCTGACTTCGTCGAGATGTTCGTCGGCGTCGGCGCAAGCCGCGTCCGCGACATGTTCGACCAGGCCAAGAAGAACGCGCCCTGCATCATCTTCATCGACGAAATCGACGCTGTCGGCCGTCATCGCGGCGCCGGCCTCGGCGGCGGCAATGACGAACGCGAGCAGACGCTGAACCAGCTGCTGGTCGAGATGGACGGTTTCGAGTCCAACGAAAGCATCATCCTGATCGCTGCCACCAACCGGCCCGACGTGCTCGACCCGGCACTCCTGAGGCCAGGCCGCTTCGACCGCCAGGTCGTGGTGCCGAACCCTGACATCGTCGGCCGCGAGAAGATCCTCAAGGTGCATGTGCGCAACGTGCCGCTGGCGCCCAATGTCGACCTCAAGGTGATCGCGCGCGGTACGCCGGGCTTTTCCGGCGCCGACCTGATGAACCTTGTCAACGAATCCGCGCTGATGGCGGCACGGCGCAACAAGCGCCTCGTCACCATGGCCGAATTCGAGGACGCCAAGGACAAGATCATGATGGGCGCCGAGCGCCGCTCGTCGGCCATGACCCAGGCCGAGAAGGAACTGACCGCCTACCATGAGGCCGGCCACGCCATTCTCGCGCTCAACGTGCCATCGGCCGATCCGCTGCACAAGGCCACGATCATCCCACGCGGTCGCGCGCTCGGCATGGTCATGCAGTTGCCCGAAGGCGACCGCTATTCGATGAGCTACAAATACATGATCTCGCGTCTCGCCATCATGATGGGCGGCCGCGTCGCCGAGGAGTTCAAGTTCGGCAAGGAAAACATCACCTCGGGTGCCTCTTCGGATATCGAGCAGGCGACCAAGCTGGCGCGCGCCATGGTCACGCGTTGGGGCTTTTCCGACAAGCTCGGCCATGTCGCCTATGGCGACAACCAGGAAGAAGTGTTCCTTGGGCATTCCGTGGCCCGCACGCAGAACGTCTCGGAAGAAACGGCGCAGATCATCGATGCCGAAGTGCGCCGCCTGATCGATGAGGCCTATTCGTCGGCGAAGTCCATCCTGACCAAGAAGAAGAAGGAATGGATCGCGCTGGCGCAGGGCCTGCTGGAATACGAGACGCTGTCCGGCGAGGAGATCAAGCAGTTGATCGCCGGCCACAAGCCTGCGCGCGACCTTGGCGACGACACGCCGCCCAGCCGTGGCTCGGCCGTGCCGAAGTCCGGCGGCCGGCGAAAGAAGGGTCCTGAGCCCGAAGGCGGCATGGAACCGCAGCCATCGAGTTGAGCTTGACCACTGATTTCATCGAACGCCGCGGCTTGCTCCGCGGCGTTTTTTGTTTTTGGCGTTGAGGAGGAGTTGTCCGCGACCTCGCATCTGCGACGGTGACGATTGGCGAAAGCCTAGGTGATAGCCAATCTCCCCCCGCAAGGGGGGAGATTGGCAACGTCGCCGCTGGCGTGCCCTCGAAGGCAACAAAAAGGCCCGCGAACCCTGCGGTTCGCAGGCCTTCTCTTCTTCAGATGCCTTGTCGCTCAGCTCTTCAGCTTGGCATTGCACAGGCTGTAATAACCGCCGCCCTTCTGGATCCAGCGAAGGCCGTTCAACGTGCCCGCGTCCTTGTTGCCATGGTAGCCCTGCAGACAGGTCTTCATGCGCGCCTTCGCGGGCTTTTCGGTCTTGAACTCGGCGGCCAGCGTGGTCGGGAATGTCACGCCCGCGGGCGCTACAGTGGGGGCGACCGCCGCGCTGGTTTCCTTTTTCGTCTGCGGCTCGGTTTTGACCGTATCCTCGCTGACACTGTCCGCTGCTGATGTCGCGCACTTCTCCTTGCGAAAAGCCGTCCAGTCCATGCCGTTCAGAGTGCCGCCTTCCTTGGCTGTTCGATAGGTCTCGCCGCATTCCTTCATCGTCAGTGCGCTTGCGGGGGCGACGCTCCAAGCGACAAATGCGGTCGCAGCCAATACCGCCAATTTCAAAGTGTGCATAAGACCCTCCTGGTTGATAATAAGTTTGGCGTCTTTTTGTATATGGTTTGTTCTCTATATGTTCAACCAGAATCTTTACGGACTACCGATGAGCTTGGCGGTGGGCAGTGTAGGCGAATTGATGATGCCAGCAGCCCGGCGACATGCAGATGCGAGCAAGGCAGCGTGCGTCTTCGCGCAACAAAAAAGGCCCGCGCATCTTGCGATGCGCGGGCCTTTGTTTGGAGACTATGGCTAAGCGATCAGCCCTTCAGCTTGGCATTGCACAGGCTGTAGAAGCCGCCGCCCTTCTGGATCCACTTCAGGCCGCCGAGCGCGTTGGCGTCCTTGAGGACATAGTACTGGTCGAGGCAGGTGTGCATGCGGCCCTTTCCGGGGGTCTCGCTGGCATATTTCGCCGAGATCGCGGACGGGAACTTGACGCCCTTGGGCGCAGCCGTCGTCGGCTTCGCCGGCTCCTTGGTGTAGCTGGCCTCGTCGGCGGCCGGCACCGTGTCGTCATCCGATGCGCCGGCGCCGCATTCGGTCTTGCGGAAGTCGTTCCACTTCATGCCCTTCAGCGTGTTGGCCGTCTTGGCGGCCTGATACTTGGTGCTGCATTCGGCCATGCTCAGACCCTTGCCGTCGGCGGGGGCCGCGGCAGCCTTGGTGGTTGCCGGCTTGGCGGCGGCAGCGGCGGATGCACCGGCGGCGCATTCGGACTT
>NZ_RZTF01000004.1:8808-11093 GCF_004023175.1 Mesorhizobium sp. M7A.F.Ca.MR.362.00.0.0 | reverse complement strand
CATTCGGACTTGCGGAAGTCGTTCCACTTCATGCCGTTCAGCGTGCCGGCAGCCTTCGCCGCCTGGTATTTGGTGCTGCATTCCTTCGCCGTCAGGCCCTTGGCCGTGCTGTCGTCCGCAGCGGCGGCAGCCTTGGCCGCCTTGGCCGGCTTCGTCTCGGCAGCCTTCGTGGTATCGGCCGGCTTGGCGGCGGTCGTCGCGGCGGCGTCGGTGCCGCACTGAGCCTTGCGGAACTGGTTCCAGGTCGCGCCGGCGAGTGTCCCCGCATCCTTGGCGGCGTTGTATTTCGTGCTGCACTCGGCCATCGTCAGTGCGTTGGCTGGCGCGGCCAGGAACAAGGTCGCGACGGCGAGGCCGGTCAAAGTGGCAAGTCGGTGGATGAGCATAGCGTTTCTCCGTTGCAGCAGCCCATGATACGTCCCTGCAAATCAATATCGCTCAACGGGCGGTTGCGCCAGATGCTAAGTGGCGTATATATCGCCGAAAACCGGTTTCTCCCGATAAGGTGATGAAATCGTTGTTTGTTGCCTGGTCCAAAGCAAGATTTTCCTGGTGCATCCGCGCTGAAGGGCTCGCATGACTTGTATATTGCAACATGGCAGTCTGGGCATGTCAGGTTGCGGCCACATGTGTGCAGTGCACAACAATGGTTTTCTAAGGATTGGTAACGTATAATCACACAATGTGATCATAGCGCCCTGGCCAATTGTGGCATGACGTGCCGGGGAAGAAACGTCGAGGAAGCTGACTAGCATGGCAGGGAATTATTTCGGCACGGACGGCATTCGCGGACGCGCCAACAAGTTTCCGATGACGGCTGAAATCGCTATGCGGGTCGGCATGGCCGCCGGCCTTTCCTTCCAGCGCGGCAGCCATCGACATCGTGTCGTGCTCGGCAAGGACACCAGGCTTTCCGGCTATATGATCGAGAATGCCATGGTCGCCGGTCTTTGTGCCGCCGGCATGGACGTGTTCCTGCTCGGCCCGATCCCGACGCCGGCTGTCGCCATGCTGGTGCGTTCGCTGCGCGCCGATATCGGCGTCATGATCTCGGCCTCGCACAACCCCTATTACGACAACGGCATCAAGCTGTTCGGACCCGACGGCTACAAGCTCTCCGACGAAATCGAGGAGCGCATCGAGAGCATGCTCGACAAGGATATCGAACTGGCGCTCGCCGATTCCGACGGGCTTGGCCGCGCCAAGCGCGTCGACGGGGTGCATGACCGCTACATCGAATTCGCCAAGCGCACCTTGCCGCGCTCGATGTCGCTCGCCGGCTTGAGGATCGTTGTCGATTGCGCCAATGGCGCGGCCTACAAGGTGGCGCCCGAGGCGCTGTGGGAACTGGGCGCCGAAGTCGTCGCCATCAATGTCGAGCCCAACGGCTTCAACATCAACAAGGAATGCGGCTCGACCCATCCGGCCGGCCTGCAAAAGAAGGTGCACGAAGTGCGCGCCGACATCGGCATCGCGCTCGACGGCGACGCCGATCGTGTCGTTATCGTCGATGAAAACGGCGCGATCGTCGATGGTGACCAGATCATGGCGCTGATCGCCGAATCCTGGCACCAGAGCGGGCGGCTTGCCGGCGGTGGTGTCGTCTCAACCGTGATGTCCAATCTGGGCCTCGAACGCTTCCTCGGCGACATGAAGCTGCAATTGCACCGCACCAAGGTCGGCGACCGTTATGTCGTCGAGCATATGCGTGCGCATGGCTTGAATGTCGGCGGCGAACAGTCGGGTCATATCGTGCTGTCCGACTTTTCGACGACCGGCGACGGCCTGGTCTCGGCGCTGCAGGTGCTCGCCTGCATCAAGCGGCAGGGGCGGCCGGTCAGCGAACTGTCGAAGAAATTCGAACCCGTGCCGCAACTCCTGAAGAACGTCCACATTTCCGGCGGCAAGCCGCTTGAGGAGGCGCCGGTCAAGGCCGCCATCGAAGACGCCCGCAACCGCCTCGGCAAGACCGGACGGCTGGTTATCCGGCCATCAGGGACAGAGCCGCTGATCCGCGTGATGGCCGAAGGCGACGACCCGCAACTGGTCGAGTCCGTGGTCAATGGCATAGTGGACATCATCTCGGAAACGCGCAGCGCCGCTTGATCCCAGCGCGTCCAGCAGGACGTGGATCTGACAACCAGGCGCGCCGCGCTCCCTTAACCGGTCCAAGGCCCGCCCCTCGGCGGGCTTTTTCTTGTCAGCCGCCACTTTGTTCGGTGTCCGTAAATCTCGCGCCTATCCCTAGAAGTTTCGAGATTCGTGGTTAAGCAACAGGGTTAAAC
>NZ_RZTF01000004.1:0-8798 GCF_004023175.1 Mesorhizobium sp. M7A.F.Ca.MR.362.00.0.0 | reverse complement strand
CTTTTAACCTTTGCAATTCATTATCCACGACTGAAAGCCAATCGCATTTCGGGCGGGTTCGCCGTTCCGAGCTTCTCAGGGGTGACAAGCATGTTCAAGACAGCAAGAAAGGCCCTGCTCGCCTTCCTGTTCGCAGGGTTGGCAGGGCCGTTGTTCGCGGCCGATCTGCCGGAGCCGATGGTTGAAGAGGCTCCGCCTCAGGCCATCTACGAGCAGCCGGTCGAGGTCGGCGGCTGGTATATCCGCGGCGATATCGATTATCACAAGTCGACCGTGCGCGGCATCGACTATATGACCTACACCGTCGATCCCTGTAACTGTACGGTCACGCCCGGCACCAGAAGTTTCGATTTCGGCAAGCTCAAGGGCGGTTTCTCGCTCGGTGCCGGCGTTGGTTACAAGATCAACGACCACTTCCGGACCGACCTGACGGCCGACTATTGGTTCAAGTCGAACTTCAACGGCGGCACCTCGGACATCAACGGTACTTCGACCGAAGTTTCGAAGATGAGCGCCCTGCTGCTGCTTGCCAACGCCTATGTCGATCTCGGCACCTACCATGGCATCACGCCTTACGTTGGCGCCGGCATCGGCGGCGCCCGCGTCAAGTGGGATGATGTCTACGACCCGAACACCACCGAGTTCAATCCCGGCAGATCAAGCTGGCGTTTCGCCTACGGTCTGATGGCCGGCGCTTCGTACTGCCTGACCGACAAGATCATTCTCGATGCCGGCTACCGCTTCTCCCATATTCAGGGCGGCCGCATGTTCGACTGGAACATCACCAGCTCCGGTCCCGGCTTCGATCGTGGCATCAACACGCACGAAGTGCGCGGTGGCCTGCGCTACCAGTTCGGTGGCAGCAACGGTTGCGCCGCGCCGGTCGTTGCCTACCAGCCCGAACCCGAGCCGATCTACACCAAGTAACAGCATCTACATTACTTGCATTCTTCACAAACCGCCCGGCCTCAGCCGGGCGGTTTTTCGTTGGGCCGCCTGGAATCGACAGGGGAAATGAATTCGCTAACGCTCTGTTAGCCTTAACCGGCACTTAACCACTATGGTTAACAATGCTCCTTGAAACGATGGCTGCCGCTGCGAATTGCGGGCTGCGCCAAATTCGGGAGTCGGGGACCATGAAACTTACATCGCGTATGGCGCTGGCGCTCGGTGCACTGGCCTTCCTGCCGCTGACGCCGGTGCACGCGGCCGACTACGATCCGCCGATCTATGTCGACCAGGCGCCCGACTACGTCCCGGTCGAGGTCGGTTCCGGCTGGTATCTGCGCGGCGACGTCTCCTATCTGGCGCAGAAGAGCTTCGACAATCATGATTTCGCCACCGAAACCGCTGCCTTCAGCGACAAGGAAGATCCGATCTTTGCCAGCATCGGCTTCGGCTACCATTTCAACGACTATCTGCGCGCCGACCTCAATCTCGGCTATCTGCCCGGCAACGAGATCGGCGTCGGCTATGACGATTCAGCGACTGCCGCAGAGCCGACCGTAGCGTCGGCATCCCTTAAGAACTACGCCTTGTCGGGCATACTCAACGGCTATGTCGATCTTGGCACCTATGTCGGCATCACACCCTATCTCGGCGCCGGTATCGGCATCGTCCGCAGCAAGCGCACCCTGTCGGCAAGCTATTTCACCGACAATGGCGACGACACGGACGATTTTGCTGTAAGTGACAGCAAGACCCAGTACTCGCTGGCCTACACGCTGAATGCGGGCCTCGCCTATCAGGTATCGAAGAACGTTTCCGTCGACCTGGGCTATCAGTATTTCTCCGCCCCGGACGCCGAATATGTAGCCGCCGAGAGCCTAGATTCCTATCCGATCCGCAAGGGGATCAGCAATCATCAGGTCAAGCTTGGGCTGCGCTACGATCTCTGGTAGGCGCAGCGAGCATGTGGATCAGAACGGCGGATCTTTCGGGGTTCGCCGTTTGCGTTTGAAGTCACGACATCCTGATCGGGGATCGCCGGTATCCCGACAGCGACAAAAACTTTCCTCTTGACGCCTGAAGTCTGAACGCATATCGCCGTCCGTGGGCCACCCCTCCCCAACGAGGGGCCACTATCTGGAAGGATAGACCACGATGACGACGCATACGAAGCCCGGACTCCGTCCGGCAAACCCCAATTTTTCCTCAGGTCCCTGTGCAAAACGTCCCGGCTGGTCGGTCGAGGCGCTGAACAATGCCGCGCTCGGCCGTTCCCACCGCGCCAAGATCGGCAAGACCAAGCTCGAACAGGCGATCGAGCTGACGCGGGAAATTCTCCAGGTCCCGGCGGGTTACCGCATCGGCATCGTGCCGGCATCGGACACCGGCGCCGTCGAGATGGCGCTGTGGTCGCTGCTCGGCGAGCGCGGCGTCGACATGGTCGCCTGGGAGAGCTTTGGCTCCGGCTGGGTCACCGACGTGGTCAAGCAGTTGAAGCTCGCCGACGTGCGCAAGATCGAAGCCGGCTACGGCGAACTGCCTGATCTCACCAAGATCGATTTCGACCGCGATGTGGTCTTCACCTGGAACGGGACCACGTCGGGCGTGCGCGTGCCGAACGGCGATTTCATTCCCGCGGACCGCAAGGGCCTGACCGTCTGCGATGCGACTTCCGCCGCATTCGCGCAGAGGCTCGACTTCGAAAAACTCGATGTCGTCACCTTCTCCTGGCAGAAGGTGCTGGGCGGCGAGGGCGCTCACGGCATGCTGATCCTGTCGCCTCGCGCCGTCGAGCGGCTGGAGACCTACAAGCCTTCATGGCCGCTGCCGAAAATCTTCCGCCTGACCTCGGGCGGCAAGCTGATCGAAGGCATCTTCAAGGGCGAGACCATCAACACCCCCTCGATGCTGTGCGTCGAGGATTACCTCGATGCGCTCAACTGGGCGAAGTCGACCGGCGGTCTCGACGCGCTGATCGCCAGGGCGGATGCCAATACGGCCGTCCTCGATCGCTTTGTCGGCAAATCCTCCTGGCTCGGTCATCTCGCCGTCCAGCCGGCGACACGGTCGAACACGTCCGTCTGCCTGTCCTTCACCGACCCGGACGTGTCCGCGCTCGACGCCGAGGGGCAGGCGGCTTTCGCCAAGGGGCTGGTGTCGGTGCTCGACAAGGAAGGCGTCGCCTACGATATCGGTGCCTATCGCGACGCACCGCCCGGCCTGCGCATCTGGTGCGGCGCGACGGTCGAGACGTCGGATCTCGAGGCGCTGCTGCCCTGGCTCGACTGGGCCTTCGCCGCGCAGAAGGCGTCGCTCAAAGCGGCGGCCTGAGATCATTCGCGGCGGCCTTCGGGCCGCCCATTCCCATTAGGATCAAATCCATTTCAAGGAGGCCGCCATGGCGCCCCGCGTTCTCGTCTCAGACAAACTCTCCCCCACCGCCGTGCAGATATTCAAGGATCGTGGCGTCGAGGTCGACTATCTGCCCGATCTCGGCAAGGACAAGGAAAAGCTCGCCGAAGTGATCGGCCAGTATGATGGCCTCGCCATCCGCTCGGCGACCAAGGTCACCGAAAAACTGATCAACGCCGCTACCAATCTCAAAGTCATCGGCCGTGCCGGCATCGGCGTCGACAATGTCGATATCCCGGCGGCAAGCCGCAAGGGCATCATCGTGATGAACACGCCGTTCGGCAATTCGATCACGACAGCCGAACATGCGGTGGCGATGATCTTCGCGCTTGCCCGCCAGATACCGGAAGCCAACGCTTCGACCCATGCCGGCAAATGGGAAAAGAACCGATTCATGGGCGTCGAGATCACTGGCAAGACGCTGGGCGTCATCGGCTGCGGCAACATCGGTTCGATCGTCGCGACGCGCGGCGTTGGCCTCAAGATGCACGTCATCGCGTTCGACCCGTTCCTGTCGGACAGCCGTGCCGAGGAGCTTGGCGTCGACAAGGTCGAGCTCGACGAACTGTTCGCCCGCGCCGATTTCATCACCCTGCACACGCCGCTGACCGACAAGACGCGCAACATCATCGATGCCGCGGCGATCGCCAAGATGAAGAAGGGCGTGCGCATCATTAACTGCGCTCGTGGCGGGCTGGTCGTCGAGGCCGACCTGATCGCGGCGCTGAAGAGCGGCAAGGTGGCAGGCGCCGGCGTCGACGTCTTCGAGGTCGAACCGGCCGAAAACAACGAACTGTTCGGCATGGAGAATGTGGTGGCGACGCCGCATCTCGGCGCCTCGACGACTGAGGCCCAGGAGAATGTCGCGCTGCAGGTTGCCGAGCAGATGGCCGACTATCTGATCAAGGGCGCCGTCTCCAACGCCATCAACATGCCGTCGATCACCGCCGAGGAAGCACCGCGGCTGAAGCCCTTCGTCAAGCTCGCCGAAGTGCTCGGCGCCTTCGTTGGCCAGGTCACCGAGGATCCGATCAAGGAGGTCGAGATCCTGTTCGACGGCTCGACCGCGACGATGAATACGCGCGCGCTGATCAGCGCCGCACTCGCCGGGCTGATCCGGCCTCAGGTCTCCGACGTCAACATGGTGTCGGCGCCGATCATGGTGAAGGAGCGCGGCATCATCGTCGCCGAGGTCAAGCGCGACAAATCGGGCGTGTTCGACGGCTACATCAAGCTTACGGTGAAGACCGAGCACATGACGCGCTCGATCGCCGGCACATGCTTCTCGGATGGCAAGCCACGCTTTATCCAGATCAAGGGCATCAACCTCGATGCCGAGGTCGGCCAGCACATGCTCTACACCACCAATGCGGACGCGCCGGGCATCATCGGCCTGCTCGGCACCGTCTGCGGCGAGAACGGCGTCAACATCGCCAACTTCCAGCTCGGCCGCAACCGCCCGGGCGGCGATGCCATAGCGCTGCTCTATCTCGACGCCCCGTTCCCGGAGGCCGTGCTGGAAAAGGTCAAGGCGCATAAGTCGATCGACTCGGCCAAGCGGCTGCAGTTCGACATCAACGCGATGTGATCGAGGACAGGCGGTCGCCGACCCCCTCGTTGAGGCCGGCCGCCGCGGCGGCCGGTTCAGGTCAACTCGTCGGATCCATCGGAGACAGCCACGCGATGTCGGTAGACCAGTTCCCAACCCTTCCAGCCCGTAAACAGCAGGATGAGAACCACGATCATCGATAGGACGATGCCGGTTGGCATCACGGCCGCCGCTCCGCCGGCATACCGCGAGTACCAGTTGTAAAGCTCGATCAACACGACGAGTACATTGCCGCCGGCATGGAGCCATGCCGTTGTGAGATTGCGGATCTGAACATCGCCGAGAACATCCGTCAGGCCAGCAAGCGCAGCCAGGGCTGCCATGATCAGGCCTGCGCCGAGAAGCCAAAGCGACCCGGTGACCCATCCGGGATCGGCTGTTCGCCAGAAGATAAGATCGCAAACGAAGGTGCCGACAAAAAAGGCAATCGGAAACGGAATCAGCATGGGATGGATAGGGTGACCGGCAATGCTTGCCGTGCTGCGAGGGTTGGGGCTCATCATGTCGCCTCCCTGCCGTTCAAACTCCGCTGGAGGTGAAATGTTCCAAGTGAGGACGCGGCAGGGTTTATGCCGCTGTTTCCGGGCCATTGGCTAGATCCATGCTGTTCGCGTGAATCGCTGCAACGGGGAGAGCGTCAGCCGCCACATGTCATCTGCGGTGGTCCGCCACCGCCATCTTGCGCCCGCTGTATTCGGCAAGCCCGATGCCGCCCAGCACGAGCACCAAAGCCAGTGCCTGATAGAGGTGGAACGTCTCGCCGACGATCAGCACCGACAGCAGCGTGCCGAAGATCGGCACCAGATTGATGAACAGGCCGGCGCGGTTGGCGCCGATCAGTTCGTTGCCTCTGATGTAGAAGATCTGCGAAACGACGGAGGCGCCGATCGCCGTATAGACGATGACGGTCCAGCCGCGCGCATCGGGCATGATGACCTTGCCGGCGACGACCTCCCACAGGAAGAACGGCAGCGAAGTGACGAGTGCCGCAACCGACAGGGCCAGCATCAGGCTCTGCCAGTGCATGACCGGCTTCAGCCGCAGCCCGACCGAATAGCCGCTGTAGAGAAACACGGCGACCAGCATGATGGCATCGCCGAAATTGAGTTCCAGCGTCAACAGCCGGCGCGGGTCGCCATGGCAGGCGGTGAGGATCACGCCGGCGATGGTCAGCACGACGCCGACAATCTGCGCCCAGTTCACACGCAGGCGGAAGAAGACGAAATTGGCAGTCATGATCAGGATCGGCATCGCCGCCTGTTCGATCGAGACATTGATTGCTGTCGTGTAGTTGAGCGCCGTGTAGAAGATGGTGTTGAACAGGGTGAAGCCGCTGGCGCCGAGGGCGACCAGCACGAACCAGTGCTTGCGGACGACCGGCCAGTCCTTCTGGATGGTCTTCCAGCCGATGGGCAGCATGATCGCCACGGCCAGCACCCAGCGCAGGAAGACCAGCGTCATCGGCGAAACGTGATCGACCGCCAGCTTGCCGGCCACCGAATTTCCGCCCCAGAGCAAGGTGGTGAGCAGCAGGAATATGTAGGCGCTTCGATGCATGCGGGATTCCAGTCGCCGGAGCTGCGGTGTTTGCCGGCCTATTGCCCTCGCTCGCCCAAGTAAATGATGTCAAAGCCGAAAATTGTTGTGCCTCAGGGCATTTTCGACGGCAAAGAAAGGTCGCGCTCGCGAGGTCTTGACGTTATAGAGGCCTGTCGTTTCGAACCATATTCAAGCCGCTTGGCGGCGTCTCAAGGGAAAAGAAACATGGCCAATGTGGTGGTCGTCGGCTCGCAGTGGGGTGACGAAGGCAAGGGCAAGATCGTCGACTGGCTGTCGGAGCGGGCCGATGTCGTGGTGCGTTTCCAGGGCGGCCACAATGCCGGCCATACGCTGGTCGTCGACGGCAAGGTTTACAAGCTGTCGTTGCTTCCGTCGGGCGTCGTGCGCCAGGGCAAGCTGTCCATCATCGGCAATGGCGTCGTGTTCGACCCGCATGCTTTCGTCGCCGAGGTGGCCAAGCTCAAGGCGCAAGGTGTCGAAGTCGCACCGGATCGCCTGAAAATAGCCGAAAACACAGCGCTTATCCTGTCCCTGCATCGGGAGCTGGACGGATTCCGTGAGGACGCCGCATCCAATTCCGGGACGAAGATTGGCACGACCCGTCGTGGCATCGGCCCCGCCTATGAGGACAAGGTGGGCCGGCGCGCGGTCAGGGTGATGGACTTGGCGGATTTGGAAACACTGCCCGTGAAGGTCGACAGGCTGCTGACGCACCACAATGCGCTGCGTCGGGGGCTTGGCCATGCGGAAGTCACGCATGACGCGATCATGCAGGAATTGACCTCGGTCGCCGACGACATCCTGCCCTATATGGACCGGGTCTGGAAGATCCTCGACGACAAGCGCCGGGCTGGCGAGCGTATCCTGTTCGAGGGCGCGCAGGGCACGCTGCTTGACATAGACCACGGCACCTATCCGTTCGTGACCTCGTCGAACACGGTTGCCGGACAGGCTGCCGCCGGCTCCGGCGTCGGCCCAGGCGCCATCGGCTATGTGCTCGGCATCACCAAAGCCTATACGACACGCGTCGGCGAGGGTCCGTTCCCGACCGAGCAGAAGAACGAAGTCGGCGAATTCCTCGGCACGCGCGGCCATGAATTCGGCGTCGTCACCGGCCGCAAGCGCCGCTGCGGCTGGTTCGACGCGGTGCTGGTACGCCAGGCCGTCGCTGTCAACGGCATCAAGGGAATCGCGCTGACCAAGCTCGACGTGCTTGACGGGCTGGACGAGATCAAGGTCTGCACAGGTTACCGTCTCGACGGCGAAATGATCGATTATCTGCCGGCCAGCCAGGGCGCGCAGGCACGTGTCGAACCGGTCTACGAGACGCTCGAGGGCTGGAAAGGCACCACTGCCGGCGCGCGCAGCTGGAACGATCTGCCGGCCCAGGCCGTCAAATACGTCCGCTACATCGAAGAGCTGATCGGCGCCCCGGTCGCACTCCTTTCCACCAGCCCGGAACGGGACGACACGATACTTGTGACCGATCCGTTTCAAGACTAGTTTCTGAAGCCTTTCCGGGCATCGCGGCCGATTTGCGGGGGCCGGCGCGGAAACAAAATACAGGTCGACTGAAGCATGGCAGATTACGTTGCTATTCTGAAAAAGGCGCTCGGCAAGCATGGCGACGAGACGCCGGAAAAGCGTACGCGCATCTATGCCAGCGTTCGCACCATGCTGGCGAAGAAGCTTGAGGAATATTCGCCGCCGCCGGCCGCCGAAGCCATAGCCACGCAGATGCGTTCGCTGGAAGACGCGATCGCGAGTGTCGAGCGGGACTATGCCAAGAGCCTGCCGGAGACCGATCCGCTGGCGGAGCTGGAACACATCTTTTCGTCGATCGATCGCAACAAGAATCAGCCGAGCCATACACGGCAGCCGGCCAAGGCTGAATCGGCCTGGCCCGCACCGCCCGCTGCAAAGCCTGAATCTTATCAGCCCGCGCCACCACCTGCCGCCAAGGTCGAGCCGAGCTGGCAAAGGGCGACGCCGGCGCCTTCCCAGCCGGCTCGCGCCGACACGCCTCTTCCAGGTATGGATGCCGACGAGGCGGAGGACGAGGCAGATGTCTTTTCCAGCGACGAAGAGCCGGTGTCGGACACCTTCCAGCGCCTGCGTCCCGCCGAGCGCAAGCGCAGCTATGGTGGGCTGATCGCGGCCGTCGTCGCTCTTCTGGTCGTAGCCGGCGGCGGCTACGGAATCTGGCTGAACAAGGATGCCTTCGGCAAAATGCTTGGGCTTGGCGGCAATCAGGTCGCCAAGACCGAGC
>NZ_RZTF01000049.1:17184-25751 GCF_004023175.1 Mesorhizobium sp. M7A.F.Ca.MR.362.00.0.0 | reverse complement strand
GTGGGGGAGATGTCCGGCAGGACAGAGGGGGCGCGAAGGAATGAGGCGTCTCGCATTGGCGAAACGCGACAAGACGAGACAGCTAATTATACAGCCGCATCGATAGCCCGAGCGATGCAGGCAGCGGGTTCCACCAGCCGGTGCGCAGGCCGGCGATGCGCAAGGCCGCCGCCGTCCAGGTGTTGCAGCCGACCAGTGCGTTGAAATGGCCATTGGCTTCGTAGAAGCCGTCGAACCTGGAATAGGCTGCGTCCGGAACGAGGGTCGGGCCTTTCGGTCCCCGCTGGAAACTTGCATCGATGAAATCGAGCAACGCCGTGAACCGATCCTCGGTGATGTCGAACCCCGCGATATCGGGGCGCGGTTCGACGATGTCACCGGCGACATCGACATGCATGACCGACGCGTCGAGTGTCAGTGCCTTCATCACCGGCACCGCCTTCAGCTCGGACCATGTCGGCGTCTCCAGGTAGAAGGCGCGGCCGCCCCAGCCGAAGACGATGTAGCGGACCTCCGGCCTGTCGGCCGGTATGCCCGCGTCGACCAGGAAATGGAAACGCCGGCGCACGGCGTCATCGACCGGGATGGCGATATCGGTGTGGATCGGATTGTTCAGCACCAGGATGTGGCGTGTCGCGGCTGGCACGGCGGCGGCGGCCGGCCACAGCGGCCGTGGCAAGAAGGTGCCCGTCATCACGGCGAGTGCGACGAGAACCAACAGAAGACCCAGAAAACGTCCCAGTCTTTTCATTGAAAGGCGGCCCTGCAAACGCACTCCGGCGACACGAACGCCCGCCTGTTCTCCCATACGCAAAAGAGCCCGGCAGTGTTTCAGCCGGGCTCTTCGTGGCCGTCGAGGCCTAGTGCAGGATCTGCGACAGGAACAGCTTCGTGCGCTCGTGGCGCGGGTGGTCGAAGAACTCGGCCGGCGTGTTCT
The DNA here is from genome assembly GCF_004023175.1 of Mesorhizobium sp. M7A.F.Ca.MR.362.00.0.0. Taxonomy (NCBI): domain Bacteria; kingdom Pseudomonadati; phylum Pseudomonadota; class Alphaproteobacteria; order Hyphomicrobiales; family Phyllobacteriaceae; genus Mesorhizobium; species Mesorhizobium sp. M7A.F.Ca.MR.362.00.0.0. The sequence continues at coordinate 24,814 of NZ_RZTF01000049.1, read as the reverse complement.
GCTCGACGATCTGGCCCTGGTCCATGAAGATCACCCGGTTGGCGACCTTGCGGGCGAAGCCCATCTCGTGGGTGACACACAGCATGGTCATGCCTTCCTCGGCAAGGCCGACCATGGTCTCCAGCACTTCCTTGATCATCTCCGGATCGAGCGCCGAGGTCGGCTCATCGAACAGCATGATGCGCGGGTTCATGCACAGCGAGCGGGCGATCGCCACACGCTGCTGCTGGCCACCGGAAAGCTGGCCGGGATATTTGTTGGCCTGTTCCGGGATCTTGACGCGCTTGAGGAAATGCATGGCGATTTCCTCGGCCTGCTTCTTCGGCGTCTTGCGTACCCAGATCGGCGCCAGCGTGCAGTTCTCCAGGATGGTCAGGTGCGGGAACAGGTTGAAGTGCTGGAACACCATGCCGACCTCGCGGCGCACCTCGTCGATCTTCTTGAGATCGTTGGTCAGTTCCTTGCCGTCGACGATGATCTTGCCCTTCTGGTGCTCCTCCAGACGGTTGATGCAGCGGATCATGGTCGATTTGCCGGAGCCGGAGGGGCCGCAGATGACGATGCGCTCGCCGCGCATCACTTTCAGGTTGATGTCCTTCAGCACATGGAACTCGCCATACCATTTGTGCATGGCGATGATGTCGATGGCGACATCGGTCGTCGAAATCTGCATCTTGGCGGCGTTGACCTTGATCTCTTCGGCGCTGACGGCATTTTCGGTGGCCATGACAGGATCCCCTTTTTCTTTATCGTTGGTTGTGATGCATGTCGTTATCCCAAAACCGCTATACACTTTTGGGCGACATGCATCAGCGTTTGTGGCCGGTGTCGAGCCGGCGTTCGGTGTACATTGAATAGCGCGACATGCCGAAGCAGAACAGCCAGAAGACGAAGGCCGCGAAGATCAGGCCTGACCTCGCCGTCTGCGCGGTTGCCCAGTTTGCATCGGAGAAATTCTGTTTGACGATGCCGAGCAGGTCGAACATCGAGATGATGATGACCAGGCTGGTGTCCTTGAACATGCCGATGAAGGTGTTGACGATGCCCGGAATGACCAGTTTCAGCGCCTGCGGCATGACGATGAAATACATTTTCTGCCAATAGCCGAGACCGAGCGAATCGGCACCTTCATACTGGCCCTTGGGGATCGCCTGCAGGCCGCCGCGCACCACTTCGGCCATATAGGCCGCGGCAAACAGCGACACGCCGATCAGCGCGCGCAGGAACTTGTCGAACGACACACCCTCCGGCAGGAACAGCGGCAGCATGACGCTGGCGAAGAACAGCACGGTGATCAGCGGGATGCCGCGCACCGTCTCGATGAAGACGACGCACAGCGTCTTGATGATCGGCATCTTGGAACGGCGGCCGAGCGCCAGCACGATGCCGAGCGGCAGCGACACGGCAATGCCGACGAAAGACAGGCTGAGCGTCACCAAGAGCCCACCCCAAAGCGAGGTCTCGACATGCGGCAGGCCGAACATGCCGCCGACCAGCAGGACGAAGGCGACGATCGGCAGCACGAAGAACAGCAGCACCGCATTCAGCCCTTTGCGCGGCACCTTCGGGATAAGCATCGGCACCAGCAGCGCCACGAACAGGATAGCGACCAGGATCGGCCGCCAGCGCTCCTCGATGGGATAGCGGCCGAGCATGAACTGGCCGAACTTGGCGTTGACGAAAGCCCAGCAGGCGCCGGTCCAGCCATCCGGCTGGATGCCGCCTTGCGCCACCGTGGCGCATACGGTCCGGTCCGGTCCCGTCCACACGGCGTTGATGAACGCCCAATTGATGATCTGCGGCAGGATCATCGCCACCAGGGCGATGCCGACGATTGTCAAAATGGTGTCGCCGGTGGAAGCGATCAGGTTCTTGCGCACCCACGCACCGAGACCGGTGACGCCGGCCGGCGCCGGCTGCGCCAGCACCATTTCGGTGCGCACCCAGGACATATCATGTTCTTGCATGTCCTTACCTCACCTCTCCACCAGCGCCATCTTGGCGTTGAACCAGTTCATCACAAGCGAGGTCAGGAGGCTGATGGCGAGATAGATCACCATCATGATCACCACGCCCTCGACGGCCTGGCCGGTCTGATTCAGCACTGTCCCGGCGGTCGCCGTCAGGTCCGGATAGCCGATGGCGATGGCCAGCGACGAGTTCTTGGTCAGGTTGAGATACTGGCTGGTCAGCGGCGGAATGACGATGCGCATGGCCTGCGGCACGACGACCAGCCGCAGGATCGATCCGGACCGCAACCCCAACGCAGCGGCAGCTTCCGTCTGGCCCGCGCTGACACCCCTGATGCCGGCGCGCACGATCTCGGCGATGAAGGCGGCGGTATAGCAGGACAGCGCCAGATAAAGCGACAGGAACTCCGGCCGGACCTGGAAGCCGCCGGTCAGGTTGAAAGTCGACTGCTTCGGGTAGTCGAAACTCAGGGGAAAGCCGCTCAGCGCATAGGCGAGCAGCGGCAGCCCGACGATCAGCGCCGCGGATGTCCAAAACACCGGGAATTGCTGGCCGGTCGCCATCTGCCGTTGCCGCGCCTTGCGCGCGACGAACCACGCCATGGCGATGCCGACGAGCAAGGCGACGAAGATCAGCCAGGAGCCGTCGCCCCATACGGCGCGCGGAAAATAGAAGCCGCGCTGGTTGAGGAAGGAGCCGAACGGCAGGTTGTAGCTGTCGCGTGGTGCCGGCAGCACGGCCAGCACGCCGGAATACCAGAAGAAGATGACCAGCAGCGGCGGGATGTTGCGGAAGACCTCGACATAGACGGTGCAGATCTTCCGGATCAGCCAGTTCTGCGAGAGCCGGCCGATGCCGATGACGAAGCCGATGATTGTCGCGGTGATGATGCCGACGATGGCAACGATGAGCGTGTTGAGGAGGCCGACCAGAATGGCGCGGCCATAGGTCGAATCCGACGAATAGGCGATCGCGCTCTCGCTGATGTCGAAGCCGGCGCGGCCCTTGAGGAAGCCGAAGCCTGAAGCGATGCGCAGCCGCGTCAGGTTGTCGATGACGTTGTGGGCAATCCACCAGACGCCCGCCACCAGCAGCACGACGACCAGCACCTGGAAGAATATGCCCCGGATTTTCGGATCGTTGATGAAGGAGCCGCGGCTGGGCTCCTCGCGAAGTACGTCCTGCGATGCCATTCGACCGTCCCCTGGAAAGAGAAACCGGGAGGCAGATGATCTGCCTCCCGGATCACATTTCGATCAGCGGATCGGCGGCGCGTATTGCAGGCCGCCCTTGGTCCACAGCGCGTTGATGCCGCGCGCGATCTTCAGCGGGCTGCCCGAGCCGACATTGCGCTCGAACATTTCGCCATAATTGCCGACGGCCTTGACGATGTTGACCACCCAGTCATTGGAGACGCCGAGGTCGGTGCCGATCTTGGTATCGGCTTCCTGGCCGAGCACGCGCTTGATCTCGGGACTGGCCGAGTTCTTCATCTCATCGACATTGGCCTTGGTGATGCCGAGCTCTTCAGCCTGGAGCAAAGCGAAATAGGTCCACTTGACGATGTGGTACCACTGGTCGTCGCCCTGGCGAACGGCCGGTCCGAGCGGCTCCTTGGAGATGATCTCGGGCAGCACGACATGGTCGGCCGGCGCTCCCAGCGTCAGGCGGATGCCATAGAGGCCCGACTGATCGGTGGTGTAGACGTCGCAGCGGCCGGCGTCATAGGCGGCGTTGACCTCTTCCAGCTTTTCGAAGACGACGGGATTGTACTCCATCTTGTTGGCCTTGAAGTAGTCGGCGAGGTTCAGCTCGGTGGTGGTGCCGCTCTGCACGCAGACGGCGGCGCCCGAAAGCTGCAATGCCGAATTGACGCCCGGCAGCTTCTTGGCGTTGATCATGAAACCCTGGCCGTCATAGTAGGTGACGCCGATGAAATTCAGGCCGAGTGCCGTGTCGCGGTTGATGGTCCAGGTGGTGTTGCGCGACAGGATGTCGATCTCGCCCGACTGCAGCGCGGTGAACCGCTCCTTGGCGCTGAGCGGCGTGAACTTGACCTTGGAGCCGTCACCGAAGACGGCGGCCGCGACAGCGCGGCAGAAATCCGCATCGATGCCTTGCCAGTCACCCTTGTCGTCCGGTGCCGAAAAGCCGGCCAGACCGGTCGAGACGCCGCACTGGACGAAGCCCTTTGCCTTGACGGTGTCGAGCGTGGCCGCCGACGCGGCGGACGCCATCAATCCAAGCGTGGCGGCGCCCAGAATGCCGATAGCAATATGTTTCATGACCCACAGACCCTTTTCTCTGTTTTTCAGGAGTAAATCCTGATTTTTTTCTCCCGTGTGAACGCGGCTTCATCCCGGCCCATCCCAAAACCCCGCATCGTAACCGACGCGCCGCCTCCCATTCACAAATGTCATCGAAGGCGATAATTCCCGTGAGGTCAAGGGAAATGACCCAAACCCAAAGAGTTTGAAAACCGATTGCCGCAAATGCCTGATTTACAGACAAACGCGCCTGCGAATTGGTCAGCAGGGCCAATAAAGGCGGCAAGCTCATGCAACGCCAAAGCGGGGCCAATACGGGCCGCGGCAGCGAAATCCATCCCGGGCAATATCTCGTCGTTGTTGACCTCCGCGTGCGGCGAACTGCCAGGTCCCAAGATTGTCATCTGACGATTTACTGGCGGCTGCAGTCCAATACAGATCGCGGACGAAGACCGTTCTCAAAAAGCTTGAAAGACGATCCAGGTCCCGATGGCAGCCATCAACGCGCCTGAAACGCGCGGAATCAGCTGCCCGGTCGGCACCGTCTTCTCCAGCAGAACAAGGATGGCGATGCCGGCGATCCACAGCACGTTCATGACGCCACCGACGAACAGCAGGGCCATCAGCGCCCAGCAGCACCCCAGACAATAGGCGCCGTGATCGATGCCCAGCCGAAGCGCGCCGAGCGGAGCGGAGCGGAATCCGCCATGGCCGGCCAGGAACGCGATCGGCGCCTGACATTGGCGCAGGCAGACGCCCTTCATCGGCGTCCATTGATAGAGACCGGCGGCGATCAGGACGAGGCCGCCGAGGACCGCGCTGCCGGCCGCCATCGAGGGATCGAGCAAGGCAAGACGGGCGAGCAGCCATTGCGCACCGGTCGCCACGAGGCTGAAGACGACCCAGACGGCGAGGTAGCCGGCAAAAAACCATCCCGTCGAAGCGATGGGCCTGCCATCCGCCCGGGCCTTGCGGCCGACACCGGCATAGAGCAGCAACATCGGTGCGACCGAAGGCGTCATCATGCCGACCATCATCACCGCCCACATCGTGAAGATGAAGGCGAAATCGGCCAATGCCCAGGCCCGGAAGCCGGGCGCCACGGCGGCGCCCATATCCATGCCGGCCATACCCATGTTCGACCCGTCCATATTCGACATGTCCATTCCGGCCATGTCACCGCCTCCGCTGTCCGGCAAGGGGGAGCCGGGCATGACCATGTCGGCGGCGAGCCACAGCACATAGGCCCAGGCGAGCACGGCAATCACCACGAGCGCGGCCATCACGACCGCGCGATCGCGCCGCAGCACCGCCTCGAGGGCCGTATCGCCCATTGGATCAGGTCAATGCACGATGCCGCTCTGCGTAAGATGCAGATTGGCGAAATGGCTGTGCGTATCGGCCAGCTCGAACTTGATCGGGCCCGTCGCCTTGGTCCAGCCGCGCCCGACCTCGGCGATGGCGTATTCGAAGCCGTGCGGCAGGTCGATGCGCGCCTGGTGCGCGGCCCCGGTGACCGGATTCCGGATCGGTTCGCCGCGACCGTCGGTTATACCCTCGACATGCAGCTGACCGGTTCGCGCGTCGACGTCGATCTTGAATTCGATCGGAGCGAAGATCGGATCGTGGAATTTCTCCAGCGTGGTCGAGAAGACCTGGAATATCGTTGCGCCCGGCTCGGTGTCCAGACCGCCCAATATGCGAAGCAGCGCGCCACGTTGGGCTTCCGTCGCCCTTTCATCGATAATCACCGCGGCCTCGCCCCCGCCCTGGTGTATGGCGCCGGGCCAGCTGAAAATCCCGACGAACCGCAACCCGTCGAGCTTGGTGTCGCCGTGATGGCCGCTCTCGATTTCCATGCCGGCGACCGCTTGGCAGAATCCGTAGGTCGGCATGGCGTTGAACTGGCACGGGCAGCCATAGGCGCAGTTGCAGTTGATGAATTCGCTGGCCTTCATGGCCCATTTGACGTCCGGCATGTCATTCCTCCCTTGCCGCACTCACGCTTCATGAGCGCGGTCCGGATCGTGGAGGACCAGAAGTCAACCGGCAGCAACCATCCGGCAGCATCTGATCGAAGCAATCCGGCGATTAATATTAGCTATTAATCATATACCATTCACAGCCGCCCACAATAGGCCGATCGGCAAAGGTAGGACTCCGAGCAGCGATTCCGATTTGAACGGCTGAGGATCGACGCCGCGCTTAGGCCCAAGCTGCAGGGACCCGGCGTAACAGGGGGATATGAAGCCCAGGCTCGCACCAAGCTGCATGCCGTCGTAGATGCACTCGGCCTGCCGGTCCGCTTCGAGGTTGTGGACATCGCCATCAAGTCACTCCACTAACTTTCTTCCTCAATTAGAAAACGAAATTTCCGAATTATGAAGGACGCTTCCGTGATGCAGATTGGATTCTTGGGCCTGGGAACCATGGGCAAACCCATGGCCGCAAACCTTGTCAAAGCCGGATACAGGGTCCGGGTGTGGAACCGTTCGCAGGAGCCAGTTGCCGCTCTTGCCGCGCTCGGCGCCGAGATAGGAACCGATCCACGCCAGGCGGCCGAAGGCGCGTAGGTGCTCATCTCCATGCTCGCGGATGATGCGGCCACGCGCGCCGTCGTCATCGACGGCCAGGTGCTGGACGCACTGAAGCCGGGCGCGATCCACATCAACATGGCGACGGTCTCGGTCGCCTTCGCGAACGTAATGGAGCTACTGCACCGGGAAAAAGGCGTCGGGTATGTCGCGGCTCCGGTTCTCGGGCGGGTGAACGTGGCCGAAGCTGGTCAGCTCAACATCCTTGCGGCAGGTGATACTGAAGCTTTGGGACGCGTACAGCCGCTGTTCGATATTCTTGGGCAGAAGACATGGTGTTTCGGAAGCCAGCCCGAACAGGCCAACGCCATCAAGCTAGCCGTGAATTTCATGATCGGCAGTGCTATAGGGACGATGGGCGAGGCCGTGGCGCTCGCGCAAGGTTATGGTGTCCCCAAGGGCAATTTCATCGATCTGATCACATCCACGATCTTCGCCGCTCCCGTTTACAAGGGTTATGGCGGCGCGATTGCGGAGGAACGCTTCGAGCCGGCCGGCTTCAGGCTGACGCTTGGTCTGAAGGATGTGCGTCTCGCTCTGGAAGCCGGGGAGAAGGTCAACGTCCCGATGCCTATAGGCAGCGTTCTCCGCGACAATCATCTAGATAGCGTGGCGCACGGCGAAGGCCATCTGGATTGGGCCGCGCTGTCGCGTGTTTCCACGCGCCGTGCAGCGCAGCAGTGACCATAGCAGCAGAGGCGCCATCCTCCTTGCGCGGGCTTTCCATGCTGCTGGCCTGCGCATCCGGGCTGATCGCCGCCAACATTTATTATGCCCAATCCCTTGTCGGTCCGATCG
>NZ_RZTF01000049.1:11411-17175 GCF_004023175.1 Mesorhizobium sp. M7A.F.Ca.MR.362.00.0.0 | reverse complement strand
CTCGGCCTCTCGCCACGAGCCGGGGGCTGATCGTTACGCTGACGCAGATTGGCTATGGGTTGGGATTGTTGCTCATCGTGCCGCTCGAAAATCGCAAGCTCGCGGTCGCATTGATCATCGTGGCTATAGCCGGACTGCTTGGCGCGGCCGCCAGCACTATGCTGAGAGCAACCACGACAACAGTGCGAGCAACGTGCACCCTACGAGATGCTTCGGGCTAGCGCAGTTGCCGACGATGCACACCGCTAGGGTCACGCCGTACCCCCGCATCGCTGTTTTTGCCCCGACGAATTGGCATATTCGAAGTCCAACTCCTGGCGGACAGTGGCTGTTGCACGGTCCATAGCGCCGCACTATGGCTAGCGGCTTGTCAAACAAGGCGACGCAGAAATGGCGAAAGACGGCAGCGAGCACGGCGGGATGGGCATCAACACGCGGCTTGCCCATTCGGGCAACAATCCGCACGACTATTTCGGCTTCGTCAATCCGCCGGTGGTGCATGCTTCGACCGTGCTTTTTCGCGACGCGGCTTCGATGGCGGCGCGCACCCAGAAATACACTTACGGCACGCGCGGCACACCGACGACCGATGCGCTTGCCCAGGCCATAGACGCGCTGGAAGGCTCTGCAGGCACGATCCTGGTGCCGTCGGGCCTTGCGGCGGTGACGGTGCCGCTGCTCGCCTTCGTGTCGGCCGGCGACCATCTGCTGATCGTCGATACCGTCTATCATCCGACCCGCAATTTCGCCGACACGATGCTGAAGCGGCTGGGCGTCGAGGTCGAGTACTACGCCCCCGATGTCGGCGCCGGCATCGCGGCGTTGATCAAGCCCAACACCAAGGTGGTGTTCACGGAATCGCCGGCCTCCAACACGTTCGAGGTGCAGGACATCCCGGCCATCGCCAAGGCGGCGCACGCCGCGGGCGCCATCGTCATGATGGACAACACGTGGGCGACGCCACTCTATTTCCGCCCGCTCGACCACGGCGTCGACATCTCGATCCACGCGGCGACCAAATACCCGGCCGGCCATTCCGACGTGCTGCTTGGCACGGTGTCGGCCAATGAGAGCTGCTGGACGCATCTTTACGAAAGTTTCTGCACGCTTGGCTGCTGCGCCGGGCCCGACGACGTCTACCAGGTGCTGCGTGGCCTGCGCAGCATGGGCGTGCGCCTCGAACACCATCAGCGCAGCACGCTGGCCATCGCTTCCTGGCTCGAGGGCCAGAAGGGCGTGGCCCGCGTGCTGCACCCCGCCCTTCCCAGCCATCCGGACCACGATTTGTGGAAGCGCGACTTCTCCGGCTCGAGCGGCATCTTTTCCATCGTGCTTGCCGGTGGCGGCCAGAAGCAGCAGCACGCTTTCCTCGACGCGCTGCGGATCTTCGGCCTCGGCTATTCCTGGGGCGGCTATGAGAGCCTTGCCGTGCCTGTCTGGCTCGGTGATCGCGTTGTCGCGAAAGCCTCCTATGAGGGGCCGTTGATCCGCCTGCAGATCGGCCTCGAGGACGTCCACGACCTGAAGGCCGATATTTCGCGCGGCCTGACCGCCGCGGCGGCTGCGTAGCGGAATTCTATTCCCTCAAATCGGGGTTTCCCGGATCAGTTTGGCTTTCAAATTCAACGATGCCGCGTCATTGCGGATCAGCACATTTTCGACTTCCCCTGGAATACCGGCAGAGTTTTCGATCCATGGCTTTCCGCCTTTTTGTTCCCATTCTTGCCGGCGCGACGCTGCGCGAGCGTCTCGTCGCCTGTATCGGCGCGACGATCGGCATTGCGCTCACCGGCGTGATCGCCAGCCTTGTGCTCGGCAACGGCCCGCATGTGCCGCTGCTGGTGGCGCCGATGGGGGCGTCGGCGGTGCTGCTGTTCGCCGTGCCCGCCAGTCCGCTGGCGCAGCCATGGTCGATCATCGGCGGCAACACGATATCGGCACTGGTCGGCGTGATCGTGGCGCATTTCATCCACGAAACCGCCCTTGCCAGCGGCATCGCGGTGGCACTGGCCATCGCCGCCATGTCGTTCACGCGCTGCCTGCATCCGCCGGGCGGAGCGGCCGCGCTGACCGCGGTGCTGGGAGGGCCTGCCGTCATCAGCGCCGGCTTCCTGTTTCCATTTGTGCCGGTGGCGCTGAACTCGATCCTGCTGGTGGCGCTCGGCTATGGCTTCCACAGGCTGGCCCGGCGCAATTATCCGCATGTACCGGTTGCAGCGCCGGCGAACAGCCACGGCACCGGCGATCCGCCGGCGCAACTGCGCGTCGGCTTCCGCTCCGAAGACATCGATGCCGCACTTGGCGCACTCGACGAGACGTTCGATATCGATCGCAACGATCTCGACCGGCTGCTGCGGCAGGTCGAATTGCAGGCGATGGTGCGCGCGCACAAGACCCTTCTGTGCGAGGACATCATGTCGCGCGATGTGATCTCGGTCGATGCTCACACCTCCACCGAGGCGGCGCGCCAATTGCTGCTTGACCACAACATCCGGACCCTGCCGGTCGTCAATGCGGAGGCCAGGTTGGCAGGCACCGTAGGGTTGCGCGAACTCACCCAGGCCTCCGGGACGGTCGGATCCGTTATATCGCCCGCGGCAACAGCCGCCGCAGGCTTTGCCGCCATGGGTCTGTTGCCGGTGCTCACCGACGGCCGCAGCCACGCCGTCATCATCGTCGACGACGACAAGCGGATTCTCGGGCTGATCACCCAGACCGATCTGTTGGCGGCCACAGCGCGCCTGCAGGCTGCCTGACAAGCCTTCACTCGCACTGTAGGGTAGCGGCCGCCGGGCCCGGCAGAAAATCTTCGGGAACCTTTTGCCGGCGACAGCGTCCAATCTCCCGATCGAGATCTTGGTTCGGAGATTGGGTTGAGGAAAGTGGCCATGCCCGCTGTGTTGACGGCCGTGCCTTCCGCTGTGCCAGGCGAGATGCAGCTTGTGCACCGCGCGCTGGCGCGCGACGGCGATGCCTTCCGCACCATCATCAAGACACACAATCAGCGGCTCTACCGGATCGCGCGCGGCGTCGTGCGCAATGACAGCGAGGCCGAGGACATCGTCCAGGAGGCCTACGTCAAGGCTTTCGCCCATCTCGATGCGTTTCGCGGCGACTCCTCGCTCGCCACATGGCTGTCGCGCATCGTCATCAACGAGGCGCTCGGCCGCCTGCGCAAAAGGCGCAGAACGGTGGCACTGCCGGAAAATCCGCAAGCCGAGATCATCCGGTTCCCCCTCAACCCCAGCGACGATCCGGAACGGACGATGGCGCAAAGGCAGGTCCTCCAACTGGTCGAACAGGCCACAGACAGCCTTCCCGACGTCTACCGGACGGTGTTCGTGGCGCGGGTGATCGAGGGGCTGAGCATCGAGGAGACCGCCGATCTCCTCGGCGTGCGGCCGCAAACCGTCAAGACAAGGCTGCACCGCGCCCGCGCCCTCGTGCGCAAGGCGCTGGACGATCAGATCGGGCCGGTGCTGCTCGATGCCTTCCCCTTCGCCGGCCGGCGTTGCGAACGACTGACCAGCGCGGTCATGCGGCGGCTCGGGCTGGAAAGCTGAGCCTCACCGGATTCAGTTGATTTTGGCGGGAACGTTTGCCGCTGGCCAGCATCCAATGACCGTCAACCGAAAAACACTGTCCGGGGCGATTTCAGCGTCCCGACGAAGGAGATGCCATGTCCATCCGACACACTGCCGCGCTCGCCGCCATGCTGCTGCTCGGCACCGCCCCGTTCGCGCAAGCCGCCGACAAGCCAACCGATCCGCAGATCGCTCACATCGCCTATACGGCCGGGGTCATCGACGTTGAAGCGGCCAAGCTGGCCATCGAAAAATCGAAGACCAAGGAGGTCGTGGATTTCGCCAACGACATGGTGCGCGACCACGAAGCCGTGAACGTGCAGGCGCTCGATCTGGTGAAGAAGCTCAAGGTCACGCCGGAAGACAACGCCACCAGCCAGGCGCTGACCAAAGCTGCGGCGGAGGAGCGGGCCAAGCTCGCCAAACTCGACGGCGCTGCCTTCGACAAGGCCTATGTCGATAACGAGGTCGCCTACCACAAGCAGGTCAACGGCGCGCTCGAAACCCTTTTGATCCCGTCGGCGCAGAATGCCGACCTGAAGAGCCTTCTGGAAACCGGCCTGAAGATTTTCCAGGGCCATGAGCAGCACGCCGAGCACGTCGCCGGCAGGCTCAAGTAAGGACCGGGAGCATGCCGAAACGCCATCTGTGGATTGCGTTGACGCTGGCCGTCGGTACCGTTCCGGCGCGAGCGGAAACCATCCAGGTCATCATCGACAGGCTGGTGTTCTCGCCAGCCACCGTCGAGGCCAAGGTCGGCGACACGATCGAGTGGGTGAACAAGGATGTGTTCGCCCACACGGCCACCGTGAAAGGCGGCTGGGAAGTGATGATCCCGCCGAAGAAATCCGCAAGCCTGACATTGAAGGCCGCGGGACCGGTCGACTATTTCTGCCGCTTTCACCCCAACATGAAAGGCCGTTTGGTGGTGACGCCCTGATCCAACGCCAACGAGTGCATGTCGCCCAAAAGTGACCTCGGCATAAAAACAAAGACCTGGTCGCCTGGCCTTTCAGGCGACCCGCTTCAGGCTCGCCTGGCCTCGTCGGGACGCGCGATATGCGTCCACGAGCCGTCATAGCCCGGCTCGCGGCGTGCCATCCAGGCATTCAGCCCTTCGCGCAGATCAGCGGTCGGGGCCATGCGGGCGAACTGCTCGGCCTCGACCAGCAAACCTTCGGCGATGCTCTGGTTGAGGCCGCGGGCCACTGCCGTGAGGATGCCGGCAATCGCCAGATCGGAGTGTCGCAGGATACGCCTGGCCAGGCCGATCGCGGCCGGCATCAATTCGGCATGCGGCACAACCTCGTTGACGAGACCCAGCTCAAGCGCCCGCGGCGGCGCAAACCAGTCACCGGTCAACAGCAACTCCAGCGCCCGCTTGCGCCCGGCGAGCCTCGGCAGGCGTTGGGTTCCACCGAAGGTCGGCGGCATTGCGAGGTTGATTTCCGGCTTGGCGAACAAAGCGCGGTCACTGGCGATGGCGAGCGGCACCGCCTCGGTGATTTCGCAGCCGCCACCAAAGGCAATGCCGTTGACGGCAGCGATGACGGGCTTGCGAAACGCTTCCAGTCTTGCCGTCAGCCGCTGCCCGCGCATGACGAAGTCACGCATCGCGACATCGACGCCAAGCGCCACGCTGGCCGAGAACTCGTGAATGTCGCCGCCGGCCGAAAACGCCCGCTCCCCTGCTCCGGTCAGAATGACCGCACGAACGCTGTCATCGACTTCAATGTCGTCAAGGATCGCAAGCAGGCGATCGATCAGGGCATAGTTCAGCGCGTTGAGCTTCTCCGGCCGATTGAGGGTGAGGATGGCAATCCCATCCCGGGTTTCGTTGAGGACAAGATCGGTCATTGGCTCTTCCTTCTTCATCATACTGATGACCGGAAGACTATGCCCCTTTCCGCTTGTGTATATTCACTAGTCGGTATACCTAAGCTCATGCCTGACACGCAAAGTCCTACACGCAAACGCATTGTCGATGCCGCGACCAGGCTCTTCTATGCCGAAGGAATCGGTCGCGTCAGCGTCGATGCCGTCGCCGAGGAAGCGGGTCTCACCAAGCGCACGCTCTACTACCATTTCAAGAGCAAGGACGACCTCATCGCCGCCTATCTCGATGGCCGCGACCAACCCAATCTGAAGCGGATGGCCGGCTGGTTCGATGCCGCCGAAGG
>NZ_RZTF01000049.1:0-11401 GCF_004023175.1 Mesorhizobium sp. M7A.F.Ca.MR.362.00.0.0 | reverse complement strand
GCGATCTTCACCAATCTGGCGAGGTCCGCTCGTCACCCGAAATGGAAAGGATGCGGCTTCCTGCGCACGGCCGCCGAACTCGCCTCGATGCCCGGACATCCGGCGGTCAAGGTCGGCGCGCGGCACAAGCTGAATTTCGAAACATGGCTGGCCGGCGCCTTGTCGGACCATGGCGTCGGTGAGCCGCCTGCCTTGGCACGCGAGATCGTGCTTTTGATCGACGGCTGCTTTTCGATCATGCTGATCCACCGCAACCCCGATTACATCGAGGCCGCCGGACGCGCCGCGGCGACGCTGGTGCGGGCGCGAATTTCAGGCAGCCAGGTCTAATACGCGACGCGCTTTAAGCCTTTGGTTTTATGCATGTCGTTGCGCCAAAACCGGGGCCACTTTTGGGCGACATGCATTAGAACCCAAACGCCAGCCATGCGGTGCCGGCGGCCAGCGTTATCAGCGTCAGCGGCAAGCCGACCTTGAAAAAAGCGCCGAACGACAGCGTCGTGCCGGCGGCGCGTGCCTGTTCGGCGACGATCAGATTGGCGACCGAACCCAGCAGCGTGAAATTGCCGGCCAGTGTCGAGCTCATGGCGACCACCAGCCAGGCGCGCTCGGGGTTTTCCAGGCCGGGTATGAAAGGCCGCAGCGCCAGCACGGCCGGGACATTGCTCATGATGTTGGAAAGCACCGCGGTGAATCCGGACAGACGCCAGACATCGTCCAGCCCGAGGTTCTTTGCCGAGGCGATCATGTCTGGCGAAAGAAGCGTCTTTTCGGCGCCGGCGACGACCACGAACAGACCGGCGAACATGAACAGCAGCGGACCGTCGATCTCGCGGTAGATGCGTTCCGGCTTGATCGCCCGGGTAAGCAAGAGGATGGCGCCGCCGATGAGCGCGGCCTTGGCGACAGGCACACCGGCGAAGAAGGCGATTGCCAGCCCGATGCAGACCACCACCGCCTTCAGCACCTGCCCCTTGTGCATGCGGCCACGCGAGACCTCGGGCGTCAGTTGGACCGTTCGGGCGAATTCGGCCCGGTAGACGATGCGGATGATGACAACGACCGCGACGAGGCCGAAAAGGGCGACCGGAGCCAGCGCTGCCGAAAAGGCCGGATAGGAAATGCCCGACAGCGCGCCGATGACCATGTTTTGCGGATTGCCGGTGATGGTAGCGACGCTGCCGCAATTCGACGCGGTGGCGGTGGCGATCAGATAGGGGATCGGGTTGCGCTTGATCACACGGGTGACATGGACAACGATCGGCGCCATGACGAGGCAGATGGCGTCGTTGACCAGGAAGGCGGACAGTACGCCGGTCAGCAGCGTCACCATCACCAAAAGCATGAAGGGCGCGTGCGCGTGCTCGATGGCGATGGCGCCAAGGCCGCGAAAGGCGCCTGACACCTTCAGATGCGCCACCACGATCATCATGCCGAGCAGAAGCGTGATGGTGTCGAAATTGATCGCCCGGTAGGCATCCTCCATGCTGAGCGCGCCGATAGCGATCATCGCGGCCCCGCCGAGCAGGGCGATCCCTGCCCGGTCGAGGCGCAGACCGGGGATGCGGCCAATGGCGACACCGGCGTAAGTCAGGATCAGGATCAGCAGTGCCGCCGCGCCCATCAATGTCATCGATAGAAGTCCTGCCCAGTCTGTTTCCGCGCCGAAGCCTGCCACGGAGGCCATTCGGGTGCTCACCCTTTAACGCGATGTCGAGCTGGATGCCAAACCGGCCGGGCAGACGGTTTCAGACGCCGGGCTAACGCAAATAGAAATCCAGCCTCTGTCGCACAGCTTGGGAAGAATAGATCTGTTCGAAGGACTGCCGCGCCCTTTTTCCCACTGTCGCCCGCAATGCCGGATCGGCTTTGAGATCGGCAAGGATGCGCAACGCCTGTTCAGTCGTCTCGAACAAGAAACCGTTTTCGCCATGCCTTATGTGGTCGGAATAGCCGCCATGGGAATGGCAGACCACAGGCAAACCGCAGGCCATCGCCTCCAACACGACGCGACCGAAGGTCTCCACATGCCAACCGGTGCGATAATAAAACACGTCGAGCGTCTGCAGAAACTCTTCGGCGGAAAATCGGCCGGGTGGGAACAGTTCGAGTTGCGGATGCGGCATGAGGCTGTCCTTGAGCCCTGCCCCGCCCTGAATCCGCAAGGCTGTGCCCTCGGCCAGCAATGTCTCGTAGAGGGGTATGTCATCGGCATGATGTTTGCCCGGCCCGTCGCGACTCAAGCGTCCGACGGTGAACGGACGATCCGAAGCCAGACGCCGGGGTGAAAAACGTTCGACATCGATCAGCGATGGATGCACGACGCCATCGACCCGCAGCATCCGTCTCTGAAAATCGGAAATCAGCACCAGTTCGGCGTCTGGCCAGTTCAGCATGCGGGGCATGCGCGTCGTCAGCGCGATGATTTTCGGGTGAAAGGTATTGAAGACATAGATCAGCCGGCGCGGCCGCGGGATCAGGTAAGGCCACACCTTGTTGCGCCAATGCGAGCCGAGAAAGACGTAGGTGCCGCCATTCGGTACATCCCACTTCGACAGCGAGACGCGGCGAATCGGGAAATTCCGCATCAACTCGCCGGACACGCTGGAGGAGGTTGCCCACAGATGCACCTCGGAATCGGCACTCAACAGCCGGTACAGTTCCAGAGCTTCAAGGTCACTGCCGCCGAAGGGATCCTGAAAGCCGTTGAACAAATGGATCATAATAACTGTGCTTACCTGACCGTTCCCGCCACATGCCCGCCAGCATCAAAAATCATGATCGCATGTCGGCCGGAACGCATAGAAACTCAGGAGTCAGAACCGTTTCTACCAACAACGAAACATCGTCAATGCGGGGGAGTATACCGGCAAGCGGTTGCAGTCCATGGCCTATCGAGCCGGCATGCTATCCGTAAAGATCGGATTTCCTGCACATGACTGTAAGCTCTGAAAGCGTAGAGGAGCGGTCTGCGCTTCCCGATCCAGTAATCTGCAAGTTTCTGCCATCAATGCACGGTGGCAACCCCGGGCGGAGGCGCCGGAGACGTTCCGGCCGGATCGAAGCTGACTTGATCGCGTCCGTTCGACTTGGCCGTGTAAAGCCTTTTGTCGGCAGCGGAGAAGATTTCCTCATAGGTGATCGGGCCGGTAAAGCTTGTGCCGCCGATGCTGACGGAAAGCGGACAAGGCCTGCCGCCGGGTGAGAATTCCATCTCCCTGATACGCCGGCGGATGCTTTCGGCGACCACCCAGGATTGCGAGGGGTCCACGCCGGGCAGAAACACGCCGAATTCTTCGCCGCCGATGCGGCCGACGATATCGCCGCCACGCAGTTGCCCTTTGATCGCCTGCGCTATCAGTTTGAGCGCCTGGTCGCCGCAATCGTGACCCAGGCGGTCATTGATCGACTTGAAGTGGTCGGCGTCGATGATCAGCAGCGCCCCCGAACGGGTCTGCTCCTGCTTTCGGGTCTGCTCGAGATAGGCTTCGACCAGCATAGAGAAGGCGCCACGGTTCAGCACCGCCGTCAGGCTGTCTGTCGCGGCGATGACGCTGAGATCGCGCTGCGCGATGGCCAGCTGGCGAATCTTCCACATCAGGAAAAACAGAAACGAGCCACCCAGCACCAAAGGCAGCAACAAGTCGGTCATCTTCGCCCGCCACACGGCCTCGGGCGAAAGATAGGGGAAATTGAAGGAATCGACGAAGAACGCCACGGCAATGAAGAATGCCGTACCGACTACCGTGACAGCGATCACCCTGCCCCAGCTCGTCGGCGACACATCGAGCTTCATCGCGTTAAACTCCGTTAGCCGTCGCTACTATGACGCACCAACCCAAACAAATTGATAAGACTTTCCCTCCAATTTCTGTCGGGCGGCGGAATCAAATCCACCCGCCAGCCCCGGTCGGTGACTTGCGACAGAGGCTTGCGCAAACGTGCCACAAGACGGCCGCTGGAAGCAGCCATCCTGTTTCAGAGCTTGAAGGCGTGGGCCAATTGCCGGCCGGGCAAAGGCAAAACGGCGCGCGAACCAGACCGCCCGTCGTCAGTTGAGCGTTGGCTCACTCAGCGCATCGACGACAAAGGATGCCGCGATCAGGTCGTCGGCATCGAGGCGCAGGGAGCCTCCGTCGCCTCCCATGGCTGAAGCCACTTTTTGAAAGGTTTTCATTTCGTATTCCGTGATCCGGGCGTCCTGCATCTTGGCCTTGAGATCGGCGATACGCCGATCCAGAGCCGAAGATATGCCTATTTCTCGCTTCGACATGGCAACACTCCTCCCCACCCTTGTTTGCCTCCCGCCTGTCCACTTTTATATGAGGGTCCTCGAATACAGCGGGCCGAACGCGCCGTGCGCAGGAAGGTTCCGAAAAGGCGGAGTCACGAAATAATACGCTGGCGCCGGGCGGCTGCCCGAGCCACGCCAACGCCTCATCACCGAACAGAGTTGGACGGCTTGCGGTATTTGCCGCTGTCGGGGCGACCCTGCATGGAGAAAGCTGATTCCGCGATTTTGTTATATCAGATCTAGCTAATCCTTGACGCCGGCAGATGACGCCCCAGAATCAGTGGCATGGCAATAAAGGTCGGCGACGAAGTGGCGGTCATGGCGACGGTGCTGAAGCGCGTCACGGAAGACCGCGTCAGCGTGTCGATCCCCGGTTACAATTTTCCGCATTCGGTCATTGATCCGGCGACCAGGCTGACCAAGGGCCAGCAGATGGAATTATCCGGCGGGGTTACGCGGATCGACGGCGACAAGGTCACGGTATCGCTCGGGACAATGGTCACGGTGGACATGGACAAGGTGCGCCTGGTGCAAAGCCACGTCCCGCCGAAGCGAAGGGATCTGAGGATGTGAACAAGCGAAGCTCCACCGTCTCAGGGATCCAGCCCCTTACATCCCAGCAGTGCAGAGCCGCACGAGCGATGCTGAAATGGTCGCAGGTGCGACTCGCCGCGAAGTGCGGCCTCAGCGAAGGAACGATTGGCAGTTTCGAGAGCGGACGAAGGATTCCGAGTTCGGCCAAGCTGGCTGCCATCCGGCGAGGGTTGGAGGCAGCAGGCGTGGTTTTCATCAATCAGAAGGCCGCAGTGACCAAGAGCGGTCCGCCTCGTCAAACTATCGGTGGAACATAATTTAGATATCGCTGTTAGAGCGCAAACGGGAGGCGAGCGATGTTCAAACGTGAAATCGGCATTGTTTCGGACTGGTCGAAATTGGTGGCGGACGATCCTCTGATCGCCGCCGATATAGCCCGGCGTTTTTCTGTGCGCGCTTGCAATGACAACGCCGCCGACGACGACGACGTCCCGTGGCCCGGCACCGAAACCCTAAATCCCGACTTTGCCGGCCTCGCGACACCCGCCGAGTATCCTCGGCCGATCATGCTTCTAGCGACGATCTATGCGTCGACGGTTTTGGGGGTAACGCTGCTTCTGGCGGCGGCGGTTTGAGCGCACGAGGCCCGATGCCGCTCTCTGAAAGCCCATGTCTCCGGTATAAACCGTAACCTATGTGTCCGGAACGGACCGAAAGGCTTGGCGATCCCGACAGGATTCGAACCTGTGACCATCGGCTTAGAAGGCCGGTGCTCTATCCAGCTGAGCTACGGGACCGCTGGCCGGCCTTTGGGCCGGCTGGATATCTTGGCACTGACCGCCGTTCAATGCGTCCAGGGCGTCCTGCGGTCATAGCGGAAATTCTCCGCATAGGAAATCTGGCGGCGCTTGGTCTCTTTCGGCTCTTCGACGCGGAAAGCGAGCCCTTGCTTTTCGGCGTAGGCTACCGCCTCTTCCCGCGTGTCGAAGCTAAGCCTGATCTGGCTTCTCATGTCTGCCGACGTCGTATACCCCATCAGCGGATCGATCTTCTTGCGCGTCTCGGGATCGAATTCCAGCACCCAGTGGCCGGTCTTGGCCTTGCCGGACTGCATCGCGGTTTTGGCTGGGCTGAAAATGCGCGCGGACATGGCCACCTCGTTCTTGTGCAAGGCAGCATCGCCACCCTTCGCCCGTCATTACTGCGCAATGCGCACGGCGGCAAGGTTTTTGCTCTCGCAGGTTTTTGCACTTGCCATGCACCACCGAAATGAATAGGCAACAGACCGTTCGGAGTGTAGCGCAGCCTGGTAGCGCATCTGGTTTGGGACCAGAGGGTCGGGAGTTCGAATCTCTCCACTCCGACCATCCCCTCACAGCCCAATGCCCGGCGCAGCCATATGGTCACTTGCTCCGGCTCCGGTCGTGCATCCGTGGGCCGCGGGCCGGTTCGGCAAACAGGGGTTCAGATGCTTGGAATCGATGCCTGGGTGTCGCTTTTCGGACCGGCCTACTTTGCCTATGCCGGCATCACCGTTCCGTTCATGGTGACGTGGGCAATTGCCTGCGCCGCGCTGGCGATGTGGAACAACCGTGAAAGCCGTAGACAGGCGAGGCAGGCCCCAGGCGCCGTCGTCTCCCGCTCCTGGCGTGTCAGTATTGGAATGTTTGTGCTGGTCGCCGCCGGCTATATCGCCGCTCACTCGGCCGTCTACCTCGCCGTCCGTCATTTCGCCAGAATGTGGCTCTGAGACTGACCTCTCAGCTAAATCTCGAATTCGCCCTGCCCTTCATCCATGGCGTTGACGGTTTCGGCTGCCAGCGCCCTGGTGATCGGCGTCTTGCGTTCGAGCGCGGTCCGGTCGAGCCGCTCCACCACGCGCATCGCTGTCGCCAGCGAGCGCTCGATACGGCGGACCAGATACTGCACGACATGCGGTTCGACCTCGATCTGACGGTCGGCGAACAGTTTCGTGATGACCCCGGCGAGCAGGAGATCGTCGGGCTCATGAATTTCCACTGTCGCCGCCGCTTTCAGCCGTGAGGCGAGATCAGGCAGCGTGACGCGCCAGGCGGACGGGAAGCGGCGCGCCGTCAGGAGCAGCGTCGACCCGGCACCACGCACCGTATTGATCAGATGGAACAGGCCCTGTTCATCGACCGCGCCGGTATCGACATCGTCGATCAGTGCCGGCCGCGCGCCGAGATTGGCAATGCTGTCGCCGATGCGCCTGGCGTCGACCGCCACCGCATTGGCACGCGTGCGCCAGATCGAGGCCAGATGCGTCTTGCCCGAACCCGCGGGACCGGCCAGCACCACCACCGGCGATGGCCAGTCCGGCCAGCGGTCGACCAGCGCCACCGCCTGGTTGTTGGTGCCGGAGACGACGAGTTCGTCGCGCGAATAGCCGGTGCCATGGCCGAGGTCGAGCGGCAACTGGCGTGGCGGGTCGGTTGGCTGGGCAGTCACTTCAGCGACGCGGTTGCGTGCGGTGGCCGCCGCCGCGATCGGCCGGGAGCTGCGGCACAGGTGCCGCGCCGCGGCCCTTGTAGAGCGGCGATTCGAGATAGCGGGCAATGGCGAACCGCACCAGCACGGCGACGGCCGCAGAAGCCGGCACCGCGATCAACAAGCCGACGAAGCCGAACAGCGCGCCGAAGGCAAACAGCGAAAACATCAGCCATACCGGGTGCAGGCCGACGCTCTTGCCGACCAGCCGCGGCTGCAGGATGTTGCCCTCGATGAACTGGCCGATGAAGAACACGACCGCGACCGCGACGATCATCGTCCAGTCCGGCCAGAACTGGACGAAGGCGACGCCGACAGCCAGCACCAGCCCGGTCAGCGATCCGACATAGGGGATGAAGGAAATCAGCCCGGCGAACAGGCCGATGAGGATGCCGAAATTCAGTCCGGTCAGCGTCAGCCCGGTGGCATACATGGCGCCCAGCACCAGGCACAGCGTGCCCTGGCCGCGCACGAAGCCAGCCGTGGCGGTGTTGATGTCACGAGCGATGGCGCGCACGGTCTGGACGTTGTCGCGCGGCACCCAACCGTCGATGACCGCCACCATGCGGTCCCAGTCGAGCAGCATGTAGAAGGCGACCACCGGCGTCACCACGAACAGGCTGACCACCGAGACCAGCGCCATGCCGGAGCTCCACAGCGAGGTGAACACGGTGGTGATCAGGCCGAAGCCCGAGGTCAGCAGCGAATTCAGCCCGTCGCGCAAGCTATTGGCGTTGACGCCGAACTTCTGTTCCAGCCATTTCGGATCGAACGAGGTGATCAGGCTTTGCAGCCGGGTCAGATATTCCGGCAATTTGCCGGCGAAATCGGCCATCTGCGTGGCCAGAACCGGAATGAGGATGACAAAGGCCAGCACCAGCACGATGAGGAAGGTGATGAGGATGACCACCGTCGCCATGAAACGGGACAGGCCGAGCCGCTGCAGCCGGTCGGCAACGGGATCGAGGAAATAGGCCAGCACCATGCCGGCGACGAAGGGCAGCAGGATGGCGCTGAAAACATAGAGGAAAAGCGCCAGCAGCGCGGCACCGGCCAGCCAGAAGAAGATCTGCCGGCGAAAGGTCGCGGATGCGGCGATGTCGGCGGCCGCGGCCTCGATCGCTGCCGCTTCTGTCTCAGATGTCCGGAGTGGAGCCTTCGCCATAGCCGCTCATGTGCCTCAGCCAAGTCACGAGATAGGCTGCGGCCGAAGCCACGGTCAAGACCCCGGACAGCAATATGAGGGCTGACCTCAGCGGGTCGAGGTGAACGTCAAGGGCAAGTTCTCCCAGCACAAGCGCGGCCAGCACGATCTGGATCGCGGTGTTGGCCTTCGACACGAACAACGGTTTCATCTCGACCGGATGGGTCATGACGGCGGACAACACCACCGCGCAGACGATCAACGCGTCGCGCGACACCATGATGACGACAAGCCACAGCGGCAATTGCCCGATGAAGCTCATGACCACGAACACCGAAACCAGCAGCAGCTTGTCGGCCACCGGGTCGAGATACGCGCCGAGCGTGGACTGCTGGTTGAAACGGCGGGCGATGAACCCGTCGACGCCGTCGGAAATGCCGGCGACGAGGAACCCGGCAAAAGCCCAGTCCCAGCGCGCCTGCAGCATCGCCAGCACCACCGCCGGCACCAGGATAAGGCGCAGGATGGTGATCAGGTTTGGGATGGTCAAATGCTTGGCACCTCCTCTTGGTCGGAGATAGATGATGAAGATAGCGGGTGGCAACAAGAGAGAAGCTGCCGATCTCCCGCACGGGAGAGCGGCTTTCAGCTTGGCTTTCGCCAATCACGAGCGCCTATACGCGCGCCCTGTCCACGGTTTTATGGGCCGAAATGGCCGTTATCCTTGCGGACAGAAACCGTTCATGCGAAGAGCCCGCGACAAGGAAAATTGTTGAACGGGCACCCGAAATGAGCAAGCGCGACGTGAACAAGCGCAAGAACGGGCTCACCTATGCCGAGGCCGGTGTCGATATCGACGCGGGCAATCTCATGGTCGAGAAGATCAAGCCGCTGGTGCGCGCGACGCGCCGCCCGGGCGCCGACGGCGAGATCGGCGGTTTCGGCGGCCTGTTCGACCTCAAGGCGGCCGGCTTTACCGACCCGGTGCTGGTGGCGGCCAATGACGGCGTCGGCACCAAGCTCAAGATCGCCATCGATGCCGGCAAGCACGACACGATTGGCATCGACCTCGTCGCCATGTGCGTCAACGACATCGTCGTGCAAGGCGCCGAACCGCTGTTCTTCCTCGACTATTTCGCCACCGGCAAGCTCGATCCCGACCAGGGTGCCGCAATCGTCGGCGGCATTGCCGAGGGCTGCCGCCAGGCCGGCTGCGCGCTGATCGGCGGCGAGACGGCCGAGATGCCAGGCATGTATCACGGCAATGATTACGACCTGGCCGGCTTTGCGGTGGGCGCCGCCGAACGCGGCCAATTGCTGCCCACCGACGATATTGTCGAAGGCGACGTGCTGCTGGGCCTGGCTTCCTCCGGCTTGCACTCGAACGGATATTCGCTGGTGCGCCGCATCGTCGCCGTCAGCGGTCTGTCGTGGAGCGATCCGGCGCCGTTCAATGACGAGGCCACTCTGGCCGAGGCGCTGCTCGAGCCGACCCGCATCTACGTCAAGTCGATTCTCAAGGCGATCCGCAACACGCATGGTATCAAGGCGCTCGCCCACATCACCGGCGGCGGCTTCCCGGAAAACATCCCGCGCGTGCTGCCCAAGGATTTTTCGGCCGAACTCGATCTCGAGGCGATCGACGTTCCTGCGGTGTTTTCGTGGCTGGCCAAGACCGGCGGCGTGGCGCCGGAAGAGATGATGCGCACCTTCAATTGCGGCATCGGCATGATCTTGGCGGTCGCATCCGGTCAGGCAGCACAGGTCGCCGCCGTGCTGCAGGAGGCCGGCGAGACGGTGACGCCGATCGGCCGCATCGTGCCGCGCCGCGACGCCGGCGTCATCTATCGGGGCTCGATCGGCCTATGAACGCGCAGAGGAAACGCACCGTCGTCCTGATCTCGGGGCGCGGCTCCAACATGACCGCGCTGATTGCCGCGGCCAGCGACCCGGCGTTCCCGGCCGAGATCGTCGGCGTCATTTCCGACAAGGCGGACGCCGCCGGGCTCGGCATCGCCAAAGCGCGCGGCATCGCCACGCAGGTCGTCTCGCGTGCCGACCATGGCAGCAAGCAGGCGCATGACGCCGCAATAGACGCGGCGCTCGCGGCCTTCAACGCCGAGATCGTGGCGCTGGCCGGCTATATGCGCATCCTCACCCCCGGCTTCGTCCAGAGATGGCAGGGCCGCATGATCAACATCCACCCTGCCCTGCTGCCGGCGTTCAAGGGGCTCGACACCCATGTGCGCGCACTGGCCGCCGGCATCCGCATCCATGGCTGCACCGTGCACTTCGTCACCTCCGAGATGGATGACGGCCCGATCATCGCACAGGCGGCCGTGCCGGTGATGGTCGGCGACACCGCCGATACATTGGCGGCCCGCGTGCTGAAGGCCGAGCACCGGCTCTATCCGCTGGCATTGGGACTGGTTGCCGAAGGCAAGGCGCGCATGGAGAAGGGCCGCACCGTGCTTGCCCACTTTGCCGACGATGCCGACAACGGCACTTCGGTGGTGATGGCCCCCGACCCGCTGCGCGAGGAAACCGACCTCGAGCATCTGGCGCGCATCACGCCGTGAGGCGAGAGCGTGACGATGAAACAGCTTCTTCTACTTCGTCACGCCAAATCCAGCTGGGACGATCCGGATCTCGATGATTTCGACCGGCCTTTGGCCGAACGCGGAGTGAAGGCGGCGCGCTCGATCGGGCGCGAGCTTGCGGCGCGCGGCTGGCTGCCGGACCTGGCGCTGGTGTCGCCGGCGCTGCGCACCCGCGACACCTGGCGGCTGGTGGCGGCGGAGCTGCCCGTCCAGCCCCGGATCGCATTCGTCGAGGCGCTTTACGATGCTTCAGCGGCGGATATTCTGAGCCAGATTGGTCAGACCGACGCTTCAAGCGGCAGCTTGCTGGTAATTGGCCAC
>NZ_RZTF01000500.1:1487-4076 GCF_004023175.1 Mesorhizobium sp. M7A.F.Ca.MR.362.00.0.0 | reverse complement strand
GCCAATGGGCTGCGCCGATATCGCCACGGTGCTGTTCACGCGCTTCCTGAAATATGATCCCAAGGCCCCGCACTGGGCCGACCGCGACCGTTTCATCCTGTCGGCCGGCCATGGCTCGATGCTGCTCTATTCGCTGCTGCATCTGACCGGCTACGAAGACATGACCCTCGACCAGATCAAGCACTTCCGTCAGTTGGGCTCGAAGACCGCCGGCCATCCCGAATACGGCCATGCCGCTGGCATAGAGACGACGACGGGGCCGCTCGGCCAGGGTCTCGCCAATTCGGTCGGCTTCGCGCTCGGCGAGCGCATCATGAATGCCGCCTTCGGCAACGATCTCGTCGATCATTACACCTATGTGCTGGCCGGCGACGGCTGCCTGATGGAAGGTGTTTCCCAGGAAGCCATCGCGCTTGCCGGCCATCTCAAGCTCAACAAGCTGATCGTCTTCTGGGACAACAACGACATCTCGATCGACGGTCCGGTCTCGCTGTCCGACAACACCGATCAGGTGGCCCGCTTCCAGGCCTCCGGCTGGAATGCCAGCCACATCGACGGCACCGATCCGGAAGCCATCGCCTATGCCATCGAAGCCGCCCGCCATTCCGACAAGCCGACCATGATCGCCTGCAAGACGACCATCGGCTTCGGCGCGCCGACCAAGGCCGGCACCAACAAGGCGCACGGCTCCCCCCTTGGCGCCGACGAGATCGCCGGCGCGCGCAAGTTCTTCAACTGGGATTCGCCGCCCTTCGAGATTCCGGCCGACATCCTCGACGCCTGGCGCACCGCCGGCAAGGCCGGCGCCAAGCCGCGCACCGACTGGGAAGGCCGCCTGGCCAAGGCCGACGCCAAGCTGAAAGCCGAGTTCGAACGCCGCCTCAGTGGCAAGCTGCCATCCAATTTCGACGCCGTCATTGCCGACTACAAGAAGAAGCTTGTCGCCGACAAGCCGAAGGTCGCCACCCGTAAATCGTCCGAGATGGCGCTGGAGGTCATCAACGGCGCCGTGCCCGAGACCATCGGCGGTTCCGCCGACCTGACCGGCTCCAACAACACCAAGACCAGCCAGACCAAGAACATCACACCCGACGACTACGGCCAGCGTTATGTCCACTACGGCATCCGCGAACATGGCATGGCGGCCGCCATCAATGGCCTGACGCTGCATGGCGGCCTCATCGCCTATGGCGGCACCTTCATGTGCTTCTCCGACTACGCCCGTCCGTCGATGCGGCTTGCATCGCTGATGGGCATCCGCTCGATTTTCGTCATGACCCATGATTCCATCGGTCTGGGCGAAGACGGCCCGACCCACCAGCCGGTCGAGCATCTGGCCGCATTGCGCGCGATCCCCAACCACAATGTCTTCCGCCCGGCCGACGCGGTCGAAACCGCCGAATGCTGGCAGATCGCCCTGGAGTCGGAAAAGACGCCGTCGACCTTGGCGCTGACCCGCCAGAACCTGCCGACGGTGCGCACCGAATTCTCGGCCAAGAACCTCAGCAGCCAGGGCGCCTATGAGCTGGCTGCCGCCAGCGGCGAGGCCGCGGTGACGATCTTCGCCACCGGCTCCGAGGTCGAGATCGCGCTCGGCGCGCGCGACCTGCTGGAAAAGCACGGCCATCCGACCCGCGTCGTCTCGGTTCCCTGCTTCGAACTGTTCGACCAGCAGAGCGACGACTACCGCAAGAAGACGATCGGCAATGCGCCTATCAAGATGGCGATTGAAGCCGGCATACGCCAGGGTTGGGATCATCTGATCGGTTCCGACGGCATCTTCGTCGGCATGACCGGCTTCGGCGCCTCGGGCACGATCGAGCAACTCTATCCGCATTTCGGCATTACCGCCGAGGCCGCGGCCAAGGCGGCGGAAGCCCGCCTGCATACCAAGTAGGTTCAAGGTTCGGCGAAATCGCGTAAGGCGGTCTCGCCGGACTGGCCCAACTTAATCGATTTAAATCCACGTCACTGCGGCTGGATTCTTTCTGCTTCCGCCGCTATGAAACTGCGGACCCCTCGTCCGCCCTCCAACTCCCAGGGAGAGAATTATGACCGTCAGAGTTGCCATCAACGGATTCGGCCGCATCGGCCGCAACATCCTGCGCGCTATCCATGAATCCGGCCGCAAGGATATCGACGTCATCGCCGTCAACGACCTCGGCCCAGTCGAGACCAATGCGCACCTGTTGCGCTATGACAGCGTGCACGGCCGCTTCCCGCATGAAGTTTCGGTTTCCGGCGACCAGATCACCGTCGGCAAGGAGACGTTCAAGGTCACCGCGATCAAGGATCCGACGCAGCTGCCGTGGAAGGAACTGGGCATCGACATCGCGCTCGAATGCACCGGCATCTTCACCGCCCGCGACAAGGCAGCGGCACATCTGACCGCCGGCGCCAAGCGCGTCATCGTTTCGGCCCCGGCCGAGGGCGCCGACCTCACCGTGGTCTACGGCATCAACCACGACCAGTTGACCAAGGACCACATCGTCATCTCGAATGCCTCGTGCACCACCAACTGCCTGGCGCCGCTGGCGGCCGTGCTGCATGAGACGGTCGGCATCGAAAAAGGCATGATGACGACGATCC
>NZ_RZTF01000500.1:868-1478 GCF_004023175.1 Mesorhizobium sp. M7A.F.Ca.MR.362.00.0.0 | reverse complement strand
CGATCCACTCCTACACCGGCGACCAGCCGACGCTGGACACCATGCACAAGGATCTCTACCGCGCCCGCGCCGCCGCCCTGTCGCAGATCCCGACCTCGACCGGCGCCGCCAAGGCGATCGGGCTGGTGCTGCCCGACCTCAAGGGCAAGCTCGACGGCATCTCGATCCGCGTGCCGACCCCGAACGTCTCGGTCGTCGACTTCAAGTTCATCGCCAAGCGG
This sequence comes from Mesorhizobium sp. M7A.F.Ca.MR.362.00.0.0, assembly GCF_004023175.1. Classification (NCBI taxonomy): domain Bacteria; kingdom Pseudomonadati; phylum Pseudomonadota; class Alphaproteobacteria; order Hyphomicrobiales; family Phyllobacteriaceae; genus Mesorhizobium; species Mesorhizobium sp. M7A.F.Ca.MR.362.00.0.0. The sequence continues at coordinate 1,257 of NZ_RZTF01000500.1, read as the reverse complement.
TCGACCACGGTGCAGGAGATCAACGACGCGGTGATCGCCGCCTCCAACGGCAAGCTCAAGGGCATTCTCGGCGTCACCCATCACCCGAACGTGTCGATCGACTTCAACCACGATCCGCGCTCCTCGATCATGGCGCTCGACCAGACCAAGGTGATGGACGGCAACTTCGTATCGGTGCTGTCCTGGTACGACAATGAATGGGGTTTCTCCAACCGCATGGGCGACACATCGGTCGCCTTCGGCAAGACCATCGCCTGATCACAAAACTCTCTTTTCGAGACTTGGAACGCCCGGCTTTGCCCGGGCGTTTTTCATGAGCGCAGTTTGCGCCTTCCCAATTTGTGTCCTGCGCGCCAAAACATCCGAAAATCAGCGGCATAGGCCAAAAA
>NZ_RZTF01000500.1:0-858 GCF_004023175.1 Mesorhizobium sp. M7A.F.Ca.MR.362.00.0.0 | reverse complement strand
CAAAAAGCCACCCTGCCGCCTTGCACTGGTCACGTCTTCGCCCCACTCTCTCGCAAAGCAGGAGACAGACGAATTTGAGGGGCTGATTTCAGGATGGAGCATGCGATCTATCTCGTCACGCTGGTCGGCACAGCGCTTGTCGTCGCCGCCGCGTTTTCGAGCCTGATCGCCTTCCGCTTCGGCGCCCCTCTTCTGCTCCTGTTTCTCTGCATTGGCCTCGCCACCGGCACCGACGGACTCGGCATCCAGTTCGACAACGCCCGCATCGCTTATTTTGCCGGCTCACTGGCGCTGGCCGTCATCCTGTTCGATTCCGGTTTCGGCACGCCGCTCAATGCCTTGCGGCAGGCTGCGGGCCCGGCTTTGTCGCTGGCCACCTTCGGCGTGCTTGTCACCACCGGCCTGTTCGGCGTCGCCGCCCATTATCTGCTCGATCTCACCTGGCTGGAATCCTTCCTGCTCGGGGCTGCCGTCGCCTCCACCGATGCGGCGGCCGTGTTCTTCCTGCTGCGCGCCGGCGAGATCAATCTGCGCGAACGCGTGCGCTCGACGCTCGAGGTGGAATCCGGCACCAACGACCCGATCGCCATCTTCCTGACCATCACGCTGGTAGAGATCATCGCCGCCCACGCCAACCCCGAAACCAATGTCCTGGTCACCAGCCTGTTCCTCGGCTTCCTCCTCAACATGGGCCTTGGCGCTGTCGTCGGCGTGCTCGGCGGCCTCGCCATCGTGCGCCTCGTCGACCGGCTCAATCTCGACCACGGCCTGCTGCCGATCTTCGTGCTGACCTTGTCGCTGATGGTGTTTGCAGCCGCCGGCGCCATTGGCGGCTCGGGCTTCCTGGCGGTCTATATC
>NZ_RZTF01000499.1:0-4078 GCF_004023175.1 Mesorhizobium sp. M7A.F.Ca.MR.362.00.0.0 | reverse complement strand
GGCCGCGGGCGATGTGGTTGAACGGACGGTTGGTGGTGAAGGCAGTGCCGAGTTCTTTCCTGAAGGCCAGGAAGGCGATGATCGGGAAGATAGCGAAGAAAGAGCGGAAGAAGACAATCTGGCCGGCCGGAACCGTGCCTGCGGCTTTGATGCAGGTCTGCATGCCGACGAAGACCGCCACCGACACGATCTTGAACATGATGCCGGTTAGCGTGTCGTGCCCGCCGGCATCACCGCCGGCTGTGGCCGGGGGGCTGCCGCGGCCTGCTGTCACGCTCCCGACGCTTCTCGGATGGTCGCCCAGATACGCGCCGGCGTTGCCGGCATGTCGATGTGCTTGACGCCATAGGCGCGCCAGAGCGCGTCAGTCACCGCATTGAGTGCCGCCGGCGTCGAGCCGATGGTGCCGGCCTCGCCCGCGCCCTTGATGCCGAGTGCATTGGTGGTCGAAGGCACGTTGCGGGTCTCGAAATGGAAGAACGGGAAATTGTCTGCGCGCGGCATGGCGTAATCCATGAAGCTCGCCGTCAAAAGCTGTCCGTCCTCGCCATAGATGGTGTCCTCGGTCAGTGCCTGGCCGATGCCTTGCACGACGCCGCCATGCACCTGGCCGGCGAGCAGGATCGGGTTCACGGTGACGCCGAAATCGTCGACGATGGTGTAGCGGACGATCTCGGTCGCGCCGGTGTCGGGATCGATCTCGACCTCGCAGATATGAGTGCCGTTGGGATAGGTGCATTCGTCCTGCACGAACTCGCCAAAGCCCTTGAGATCATCCGGCGTCTTGGCGGCCTTGGCGATGGCGGAAAAATCGATCGAGCGATCGGTGCCGACGATGCGGGCAACACCATCAGACAGCTCAATGTCGCCGGCCGAGGCTTCAAGCTCGTCGGCGGCGATGCGCTTGATCTTGTTGGCCAGATCCTCGCCCGCGCGGGAAGCCGATACACCCCCCAGCGGTATGGAGCGCGAGCCGCCGGTGCCGCCGCCGGCTTTCAATTCATCGGTATCGCCCTGGCGGACATGGATCTTGTCGATGTCGAGATTGAGCTTTTCCGACAGGAACTGGGCATAGGCGGTGGCGTGCCCCTGTCCGTTGGTCTGGGTGCCGATCTTCAGCGTCACCGTGCCATCGCCGTTGAGTTCGACGAAGGCCGGTTCGGAGCCCGGAAAGGCACAGGCCTCGATATAGGTCGCCATGCCGAGGCCGCGGATTTTTCCGCCGGCCTTCGATTGCGCCAGCCGCTCGGGAAACGCTTTCCATTCGGATTGCTCAATAGCGCGCTCCATATGGCCTTCGAATTCACCGGTGTCGTAGAGGCGGCCGGTTTGCGTCCGGTAGGGAAATTGCTCCGGCCGGATGAAGTTGCGGCGGCGTATCTCCTCGACAGGCAGGCCGAGATCGTGGGCGCAGGCATCGACCAGCTTTTCCAGCAGGAAGGCTGCTTCCGGACGGCCGGCACCGCGATAGGCATCGACCGGGCAGGTGTTGGTGTAGAGGCCGGTCACCGAGACGTCGAGCGCCTGGATATCGTAGACACCGGTCGACATGGTGACGCCGATATAGGGGATGAACGGGCCGTATTGCGAGATATAGGCGCCGATGTTGGCGAGCAGGTCCACCTTCATGCCGAGAAAGCGGCCGTCCTTGTCCAGCGCCATCTCAGCCGTGACGACATTGTCGCGGCCTTGCGCGTCGGTCAGGAAGTGCTCCGTGCGGTCACCGGCCCATTTCACCGGGCGGCCAAGCCGCTTTGCCGCTTCCAGCACCAGCGGATATTCGCGGTAGACGAAGCTCTTCGGCCCGAAACCACCGCCGACATCAGGCGTGATGACGCGCAGCTGGTCCTTCTTGATCTTGAACACGCTGGCCAGGATATACTGCATGGAGTGCACGCCTTGCGACCCGGTGGTCAGCACGAAGCGCTTCTCCTCGACGTTCCATTCGCCGATCGCGGAGCGCGGCTCCATGTAGTTGCACACCAGCCGGTTGTTGACGAACTCGATGCGGGTGACATGGGCGGCCTTGGCGAAAGCCGCTTCGCTCTTTTTCTTGTCGCCCATGTGGTAGCTGAAGGCGCGGTTGGAACCAAGCTCCGGCCAGACCAGCGGCGTGCCTTCGGCCAATGCCGTTGCCGTCCCGGAGGCCGCATCTTCGCCGTCATAGTCGACATCGATCAGTTCGGCGGCATCCTGCGCCAAGGCTCGGCTGTCGGCGACGACGAAGGCAATGGCATCGCCGACATAGTTGACGCGGTCGCCGCACAGGATCGGGATGTCGCGCGTCGGAGCCTTGGTGCCGTCCGGCTGTTCCTGCATGACGCCGGATTTCAGATCGCCGAGATGGGCAAGATCCTTGCCGGTCAGCACCAGATGGACGCCAGGTGCCGTCTTCGCCGCCTCGGTCGAACCGATGGTGAAGCTGGCCTTGGCGACCGGCGAGCGCAGGACATAGCCATGCAGGACGCCAGCCGGCTGGATGTCGTCGGTATAGCGGCCCTGGCCCTGGATGAAGGCGGCATCCTCGCGCCGCAGCACGGATGCGCCCATGCCGAATTTCGGTGTGACGACGGTCATGGGTGCCTCGTGATGATGACAGGAGAAGGAACGCCTGAAATAGGCATTACCTCAGTTTTGTCGAGGGGCCGTTTCGTGTAAAGAGCGCGGACTTCAAATTTCTTGGACCAGCGGACACAATCCGCCGCCAACGCAATCGACAGGAAAACCCACGGAATGCGCACGGACACCGGCCAGGTCTTCAAACTCGAAGACTATCGCCCCAACGACTACCTCATTCCGAAAACCGACCTTACCTTCCGCCTTTCGCCAGACGCAACGCGTGTCACCGCCGTCCTCACGATAGAGCGCCGTGACGACGTCTCCGTGTCGGCACCGTTGGTGCTCGACGGCGACGGGCTGACGCTTAAGCGCATCGAGATCGACGGCAAGAAGATAAAACCGGCGGATCTGCTGGCGACGCCTGACCAGCTGACCATCCTCAAGCCACCGGCGGCGCGTCGCTTCCAGTTGCTCATCGAGACCGAGGTGGCGCCGGCGGGCAACGAAGCCCTGATGGGCCTCTACCGCTCGAGCCATGTCTACTGCACGCAATGCGAAGCGGAGGGCTTTCGCCGCATCACCTATTTTCTCGATCGTCCCGACATCCTGTCCGTCTACACGGTGCGCATAGAAGCAATGCGTGACGAAGCGCCGCTGCTCCTGTCCAACGGCAACCTGGTCGACAGGGTCGACCTCGGCGACGGCTGGCACTATGCAGTGTGGCACGACCCTTTCCCCAAGCCATCCTATTTGTTCGCGCTGGTGGCCGGCAATCTCGGCCAGCTTGCAGACAGTTTCGTCACGCTGTCGGGCCGCACGGTCGAACTCGGCATCTATGTCGAGCCCGGCAAGGAGAAGCTGGCCGGCTACGCGATGGATGCCCTGAAGCGGTCGATGAAATGGGACGAAGAGGCATTCGGCCGCGAATACGATCTCGACGTCTTCAACATCGTCGCCGTGTCAGACTTCAACATGGGAGCGATGGAGAACAAGGGCCTCAACATCTTCAACGACAAATATGTGCTGGCCGACCGGGAGACCGCGACGGACGCCGATTTCGCCAATATCGAGGCGATCATCGCGCATGAGTATTTCCACAATTGGACAGGCAACAGAATCACTTGCCGCGACTGGTTCCAGCTCTGCCTGAAGGAAGGCCTGACGGTTTTCCGCGACCACGAATTCTCCGCCGACCAGCGCTCGCGCGCGGTCAAGCGCATCGCCGAAGTGCGCACCTTGCGCGCCCACCAGTTTCCCGAGGACCAGGGCCCACTGGCGCATCCAGTGCGGCCGCGCCGCTACCGCGAGATCAACAATTTCTACACCGCCACGGTCTACGAGAAGGGCTCTGAAGTGGTGCGCATGATCCGCACAATTCTCGGTGCCGACGTCTTTCGCGCCGGCATGGACCTCTATTTCGAGCGGCACGACGGTGACGCGGCGACGATCGAGGATTTCATCAAGGTGTTCGAGGATGCGTCCGGCCGCGACCTGTCGCAGTTCGCGCTCTGGTATCATC
>NZ_RZTF01000498.1:0-4088 GCF_004023175.1 Mesorhizobium sp. M7A.F.Ca.MR.362.00.0.0 | reverse complement strand
CCGCCATGTCGGTCGACCGCGCCGCCGACATCCTGCGCGAGCTGGAAGAGCCGGCCCGTTCCGAGCTGCTTGGCGGGCTTGCGCCGCCGCTGCGCGCAACGCTGCTCTCCATCCTCGGCTATCCCGAAGGCAGCGCCGCATCGATCATGACGACGGAGTTCGTCAGCGTGCCGTCGGACTGGACCGTCGGGCAGACGCTCGACTACATCCGCAAGGTCGAGCGGACGCGCGAGACCGTCTACGCGATCTATATCGTCGATCCGCAGACGCACCTGCTTGTGCGCTCGACGGGCCTGCGCCGGCTGATCACCGGTGAGCCTGACGATCCGATCATGACGGTGGCGCCGGATCACCTTCCGGTGACGGTCGGCCCGCTGATCGATCGCGAAACCCTGGCGCAGACGATCTCCAAATACGATCTGCTCGCCCTTCCGGTCGTCGACCATGGCAAGATCCTCGGCATCGTCACCATCGACGACATCATCGACACGATGGTCGCGGAGACGACCGAGGACGCGCACCGTTTCGGCGGCATGGAGGCGCTGGACGAGCCGTACATGAAGATGAGCTTCCTCGCCATGATCAGGAAACGCGGCGGCTGGCTGTGCGCGCTGTTCATCTCGGAGATGCTGACGGCCAACGCCATGCAGAGCTATGAGGGCGAGCTGGAGAAGGCGATCGTGCTGACGCTGTTCATCCCGCTGATCATGAGCTCCGGCGGCAATTCCGGCTCGCAGGCGACCTCGCTGGTCATCCGGGCGCTGGCGCTGCGCGAGATCGGTCTTGGCGACTGGTGGCGGGTGGCGCTGCGCGAGCTGCCCACCGGCCTGGTGCTGGGCGCCATGCTCGGCGTGGTCGGCGTCTGCCGCATCGCGCTCTGGCAGTATATGGGCTTCTACGATTATGGCCCGCACTGGCCGCTGATCGCCACCACGGTGGGTGCTGCACTGGTCGGCATCGTCACCTTCGGTTCGCTGTCGGGCTCGATGCTGCCGTTCGCCTTGAAACGTATCGGCTTCGACCCTGCCAGCGCATCGGCGCCGTTCGTCGCCACGCTGGTCGATGTCACCGGACTGGTGATCTATTTCTCGGTGGCGCTGGTGATCCTGCGCGGCACGCTTCTGTAGCGACTATCTCCGCCGTGGCATGACCTTGCCGCGGCGGAGTTCCTCAACCCGGATTTGCCGTCAATCGACGCGCTCGCCGTCCTTCACGAGATAAGTCGGCTTGTACATGGTGACCAGTTCTTCCGCCGCTGTCGGATGCACGGCCATCGTACGGTCGAAATCGTCCTTGGTCAGGCCGGCCTTCAACGGGATGCCGAGCAGCTGCGCCATCTCGCCTGCATCCGGCCCCAATATGTGGGCGCCAAGCACTTTTCTCGACGCGCCATCGACCACCAGCTTTATCAGCATCTTCTCGTCGCGCCCGGACAGGGTGTGCCGCATCGGCCGGAATGTCGCGCGGTAGATCTCGATGTCGGGGAAGCGCTTGACGGCGTCGTCCTCCGACAATCCGACAGTGCCGATCTCCGGCTGTGAAAAGACAGCGGTCGCGATCGTCTCGTGATCGGGCGCGGTCGGATTTCCCTTGAAGGCGGTTTCAATGAAACACATCGCCTCGTGGATCGCCACCGGCGTCAGCTGCACGCGGTTGGTGACGTCGCCGATCGCCCAGACGTTGTCGACGTTGGTGCGGGAATATTGGTCGACGGCGATGGCGCCGGTCTTGGTCATCTCCAGTCCGATGCCTTCCAGGCCCATATTCTCGGTGTTGGGAATGCGGCCGATGGCCAGCATCACCTGGTCGACGGTCAGCACCTCGCCGCCGCTGACGAGCGCGTCGAGCCGGCCGTCCGGCCGCTTGCGGATCCATTCGGACACGGAATGGCAGAGGATCCTTATCCCCTTCTTCTCCATCGTCTCGTGCAGCATGCGCCGCAGGTCCATGTCGAAGCGGCTCAGGATGTCCTTGCCGCGATAGACCAGCGTGGTGTCGACGCCGAGGCCGTGGAAGATGTTGGCGAATTCGACGGCGATGTAGCCGCCGCCTTCGATCATGATAGATTTGGGCAGTTCCTTGAGGTCGAAAGCCTCGTTGGAAAAGATGCAATGTTCATGGCCGGGCAGCGCCGGATGCGCCGCCGGGCGGCCGCCGGTGGCGATCAGGATCTGGTCTGCCGTGACGGTGCGATCCTCGCCCAGAAGATGCACGACATGCGGATCGACGATCATGGCGCGTGAGTGGAAGGTCTCGCCGCCGGCGCCCTCGACGTTCCTGACGTAGATGGCCTCCAGCCGGCTGATCTCGCGATCCTTGTTGGCGACCAGCGTCTGCCAGTCGAAGCTGGCTTCCGGCACCGTCCAGCCATAGCCGGCGGCGTCGGCAAAATGCTCGGGAAATTGCGAGGCATAGACATAGAGCTTTTTCGGCACGCAGCCGCGGATGACGCAGGTGCCGCCATAGCGATATTCCTCGGCGATGCCGACTCGCTTGCCGAGTGCCGCGGCGACGCGCGCCGCCCTCACCCCGCCCGAGCCGCCGCCGATGACGAAAAGATCGTAGTCGTAACCGGCCATGACGCGGCTCCCAGGCTTCAGAAATGTGTCAGACAGGTAGGCCGCAAACCGTCAAAAGAAAAGCCCGGACAGGCCGGGCTTTCGCGGGAGGCCGCAAGGCCATTTGAAAATGCGGGGTCAGTTGTTGTCCGCAGGAGCCGCGCCATCGGCGGGCGCTGCGCCATCGGCCGGAGCGGCGGCTCCGGCGGCGGGCGCGGCAGGTGCAGCCTGCGCCTTTGCCTTGGCGGCTGCGGCCAGCGTTTCGCCGACCTGCTGGGCGAGATCGCGGCCGAGGCCGTTCTGCCAGATGTCGGCTGCCTTGACCAGTTCGCGGGTCACCGTCGGGCCGCTATCGAGCAGCTTCTTGCCCGAATCGGAATTGTAGAAGGCGGCGATGTCGGTCAGTTCCTTTTCGGAGAACACTTTTGCGTAGGCGAGTGCGGCTTCCTTCTCGAGATCGGCGCGGCGCGAGGCCAGCGCCAGCGCCTTCTCGCTGATCGTCTTGCCGATCAGTTCCTGCATGTCCGGGTTCTTCTGGATCAGCTGCGATTCGAGCGCTGCGGCTGCCTGCGGCAGGATGTTGTCGAACGGGTCGGTCGCGTGGATCGCAGCGACCGCCGCGCGGGCGGCCTTCAGGTGCGATTCCGTGACATCCTGCGAAAACGCCGGCGAAGAGAAGGCGAAAACGGCCGACGCCGCCAGAAGGACGGAAAGGCTGCGAACCCGGTTATGCAACGTCATGATCGGTAGAACTCCCTGGTTTTCGGGCGGCATGGACGGTTTGGATACCGTCGCCGCCGGCGATGATGGCCGCTGAAGCCAGCCCGATGAAAAGACCATGCTCGACAACGCCCGGAATGGCGTGGAGAGCATTCGAAAGCGCTCTTGTATCCGGAATGCGGCCAAAAGATGCATCGAGGATAAAATGGCCGCCGTCTGTAACAAAAGCCTGGCCGCCCGTCATCCTCAATGTGACCGGCCCGGAAAGACCGAGCTTTTCAGCCGCCGCGGCAACCGCGATTTCAGTGGCGCGCAGGCCGAATGGATTGACCTCGATCGGCAGCGGAAAACGGCCGAGCGTCTCGACCATCTTGGAGCGGTCGGCGATGACGATCATGCGCTGGGACGCCGCGGCGACGATCTTCTCGCGCAGCAGCGCGCCGCCGCCGCCCTTGACCAGGGTCAGTTCCGGGTCGACTTCGTCGGCGCCGTCGACGGTGAGGTCGAGCTCTGGCGTTTCCTCCAGCGTCGACAGCGGTACGCCAAGCTCGCGGCAGAGCAACGCGGTGCGCTCCGAAGTCGGCACGCCGATGACGGTCATGCCGGTGGCGACCTTTTCGGCAAGCAGCCGCACGAACTCTTCGGCCGTGGTGCCGGTGCCGATGCCGAGCCGCATGCCTTCGCTCACATGGGCGAGTGCTGCCCGCGCGGCCTCGACCTTCAACTGCCTTGCATCCATGTGGGTTCTGCCCCGGAAATTCGCTGCCGGGCTCGTAGCATTTTTGCCGGTCCGGTCAAAGCCCCAGGCGG
>NZ_RZTF01000497.1:0-4088 GCF_004023175.1 Mesorhizobium sp. M7A.F.Ca.MR.362.00.0.0 | reverse complement strand
GGTCTTCAACATGCTGCAGGGCCTCATGGGCGGTGCCGGCGGGGGCGGGGGCGGCGGCTTCCTCGGCATGCTGTTCGGCGGCGGCAACGCCACCGGCCAGTACATCGCGGGCGTGAAGCGCGCGGCCAACGGTGAGATGATCACCGGTGCCAACGCGCCATTCCGCGACAGCCAGCTCCGCGCGGTGATGCCTGGTGAAATGATCCTGCGCGCCTCGGCCGTCAACCAGGTCGGCCGGGACGCTCTGGAACAGATCAATGCCCGTGGCAACCGCAAGATGGCGTCGGGCATGCCGTCACTACCGGCCGCTCCGCCGGCCGACCAGCGGCCGATCAACGTCTGGGCGGTCCTGCCGGAAGAGAAGCCGCAGCTCGGCCCCGATGACGTGGTTGCCTACATCAGCGACGACATCCGCCGCCGTGGTGTGACGCGCAGCCTGATCAAAGCGATCAACTCAGGGAAAATGTGATGCAGACATTTGATTTCCCCTATCACCTTGTCGAGGACACCTATCCGTCCAGCTCGACCGTGATCCAGTTTGGTGGCGGCTATCAGTTCGCCACCAAACCCCGCGGGCCGGATCAGATCGGCTTCAAGCTCTCCTTCAAGGCCATGTGGTTCTTCGAGCGCTCCCCGGGTGTCGTGGACCACGATCGCGAGCCACAACGCAACATGCAGTGCATGCAGAACTTCTACGAGGCCCATCGCCTCTACGAGCCCTTCTACTATCCGCACCCCCGCCGCGGCCTGGTCAAGGTCCGCTTCGCCAAGCCCCTCCAGGTCCCCAAGGGCGTGGAGAAGGGCGACGGCGCGACCGAGCAAGTCAACATCGAGTTCATCCTGCAGCCATGACAATAAACAAGCCACAAGAACATATGACCGAGTCGCAGAAGCTGACCGCTGATGCGTTCGTGAACCTGTATGAGATCCAGCTCCGCACAGAGCCGGTTATCCTCCTCCTAAGCGACAGCGTGACCCGCACCTGGGGCGGCCGAGTATGGGAGATGTTCGGCGTCCAGCTGTCGGGCGAGAAGCGCTCCGCCGACGATGAAGAGACCAGGCCCAAGCTGCAGCTCATCAATCCGGAGGGCGTCTTCAGCACGCTCGTCCGGCAACGCCTCCTGGATCGCGCCACGGTCATCCGCTACCGGCTCCTGCGCGACCATTTCGAGGCCGACGTTCAGATCTACCAGCGGCGCATGTGGTATGTCTCGCGCATCTCGGACGTCACCGCCGGCCAGTCGATTACCGCTGAATTGCGTGTCATGACGGAAGGCCCGAACAGCAAGGTCCCGGCCCGACAATTCATGCCGCCGGAGTTCCCAATGGTGAGGCTCTCGTGATGAACTACCAGCATCTGCTTGGTCGCCAATTCGTGTGGGGATCGCGGGATTGCTTCGGCCTCCTGCGCGACTTTTACCAGGACGTATTCGGCATCGAGTTGCCCAACCTCGCCCGTCCAGAGGACTTCTATCAGAAGGGTCTAAACCTCTTCGGGGAGAACTACAGGAGCATGGGCTTCAAGGAAATCCAGGTCCATCCGACCGACATCAAATTCGGTGATGTTGTCGTCGCAGCGGTAGGCTCCACTTTTGGAAATCACTGTGGTGTATTCGTTGAAAACGGGCGCATTCTCCACCACCTGTATGGTGGCCTTTCGAAGGTCGACCCGTTCCGGGGGATCATGAGGAACAACTGCATAGCGATCTATCGCCATCAGGATGTTCCCAGTGTTGTCGTCAATGCGACGGAAACACGCGATCTTCGGGGTTTCCTTTCACCGAACAAGCAAAAGTTGTTGGATGAACTTCGAGCCGCCCATTCAGGAACTCAAGCAGAAGCTGACAGACGGCCCTGAGCGCGTCGGCTTTGTGCTGACGACAGGTGAGGTTGTTGAGGTCGACAACATCTGCATCCACTCGTCCAACGGCTTCGAGGTTTCGGGCACAGACCTGGTCAAGTATCACGATCAAGTCGCCGCAACCTGGCACACACACCCCGGTCAGGGTTCCAACCTGTCGACCAACGACTGGTACGCCTTTCGAAACTATCCCGACTGGCTTCACCTCATCATCGGCACGGACGGCGTGAGCTCGTTCCGGGTCGACAAAGGCCGCGTCCTCGCTGATCAGAAATGGGAAAATGAAGGTTAAGGTATTTCTCCACGGATACTTTTCCAAATTCCATGAAGGCCCGATTGAGGTCATAGCCAACACCGTCGCCGAAGCGGTCGCTCTCGTCACTCCCCAACTCCCAGGCTTTCGCCCCAACGCCGTCCGCGGTCGTCATCGGATCTCGGTGGCAGGTTGTGACAAGGTCGAGGATCTGTACCGGCCGGCCAAGGACGGAGAGATCCACCTCATCCCTCAATTCGCTGGCGGCAAGAAGGGTGGGTACCTCCAGATCCTGCTCGGTGTCGCTCTGGTTGCAGTGGGTTGGTTCGCCGGGATCGGCTGGCTCGTCCAGGCCGGCGCGCTGGCGTTCCTGGGGGGCGTTGCACAGATGCTCTCGCCGGCGCCGAGCAGCGACGACGATCAGAAAAAATCCCACTACCTCGGCGCCGCCGACAACACAGTCAAGATCGGGACACGCATCCCATTCCTGTACGGCGAGGACCTGTGCGGCGGCCACTACCTCTCCTTCGACACCGACGCAATCATCACAGGATAACCAGCATGCGACCAACCAATGAGAAGATGATCGAGGCTTTCAGTAAGGCAGGTGGCTTCCGCCCTGCCGAGCGCATGCTTCGTGGCATGGGCTTCGACATTTCCGAGCGGACGCTCCGTCGCGCGCTGGCAAACATGCCCACGGCAGTGGATGAACCCTTCAGCGTGGACGATGGTCCCGAGGTCGATATCGAAGAGCTGCTCGAACGCCGTATCCGCGTCTTCGAAAAGAAGAACAAGCAGCGCGAGCACGACAAGCTGATCCCGGTCAAGATCAACATCGACGGCCCCATCGGCCTCGGCTTCATGGGCGACCCCCACGTCGACAGCGACGGCTGCAACATCAAGCTGTTGCTCGAACACACCGAGATCTTCGACGGTCGCAATGAAGGCATGTTCGGCGCCTGCCTGGGCGATATGTGGAACAACTGGTCCGGCCGGCTCGCTCGCCTCTGGTCCGAGCAGACCACGGACGGTTCCGAAGCCCGCGCGCTGGTCGAATACTTCCTCAATCGCGTCCACTGGATGTTCGTGATCTACGGCAACCACGATCTGTGGTCCGGCCATTCCAAGATCCTTGACCAGATGCTGGCCGGCAACGCTGGCGCCGCCCGCGACTGGCGTGCCCGTGTCGGTCTCCGGTTCCCGAATGGTCGCAAGCTCGGCATCTACGCGGCGCACGGTTTCCCCGGCAACTCGATGTACCTGAAGAACTTCGGCGCCGTGAAGAAGGCGCTCTTCGACGGCCAGCACGACATCTACGTGTCGGGCCACATCCATTCGGCCGGCTACACCTTGGGCGCTCACCCAGGAGCGGAGCGCGCCTTCCACGCGGTCCAGGTCGGCACCTACAAGGAGATCGACAGCTTCGGCGATGCAATCGGCGCGGAGAACCTCAATCTCTACACCTGCCCGGTGGCGCTGATCGATCCCTACGCCACGTCGCCCCTCAACTTCATCCGCTGGGAATTCGATCCCGAACAGGCCGTCGATCGGCTGGCATGGATGCGCAAGCGTTGGGCTAAGTAATGAAGAAATTTGCGGGCAGCGGGTTCGGCGGCGGTGGCGGGGGCAATGATCCTGACAGCTATTTCAGCGATGACATCGTCGAGATAGTGCTTGCCGTTTCCGAAGGGCCGATCAAAGGCCTGAAGGATGGTAGCGCCAAGAACTTCTACATCGGCGAAACTCCGCTGCTCAATATCAACAATTCGACGAACTTCTCCAATTTCGAGCTTGACGTAAACGTGGGCTCGGCTCAGGGCGAGCTCATCGTGCTGTCGTTGGGCGGTCAGTCGACCAGCACCACGGTCAGCAGCAGTCTGGCTCGACTTATTCCTGTCACCCGGCAGGGCTCGCAAGTCGACATCGACTGGCTCGAAGTGCGTCTCGTCGTCAACCAGTTGTTCAACAGCGATG
>NZ_RZTF01000496.1:3642-4099 GCF_004023175.1 Mesorhizobium sp. M7A.F.Ca.MR.362.00.0.0 | reverse complement strand
GACTTGCACCGGGCAATCGCGAAGCGGCTGCGAGAGCAAGGCTGATCAGGAGAGAAGGCGGCCCAATCACTCCTGCGGCTTCACCACATCGACCGGGCTGATGTCGAGCAGGTCGAGCGTGCGGCGCAGAAGGCGCATCTCGCTCTCGGCAAGTTGCGAATCCGCCTTGGCGATCTCCGCCATATGTTTGGCCAATTGCCGGCGCCGCTCGACATCGAGGTCGCGGAACAGTGCAATCGCCTGCGAGCCGTTGGTCTCGTAGCCGAACTCGTTGAGATATTCGATGACGCTGTCGATACTGCTTTCCGCAATGCCGAAGGCGTCCTTGCAGATGCGCCGGAAGACAACCATCTCGCTCTCGCTGACAGACCCGTCGGCCAAGATCATGCGAAACAACATCAGTAGTTCCGCCGACAGGACCGGATCGTCCGCCACCTTGCGCACACCCGGGTCGCCG
>NZ_RZTF01000496.1:2414-3632 GCF_004023175.1 Mesorhizobium sp. M7A.F.Ca.MR.362.00.0.0 | reverse complement strand
CGCCGTCGAATATCTGACGTATCTGGTCCAGCAATGCGAATGCCATCAGGAGCCTCTTTCCGGGTTAACCACACAAATACAAATCCAAGCGCGATGCGCTTGGATAGAGGTAGCGCGGAATCGACCTTGCGCAAACAGGGCGGCCGTGGTCGAACGCCCGATATTTCAGCCGGCCGGACACCGCCATACATCAGATGATCGACCTTAGTATCCAGACCGTCGCCATGCTCGCCTTCGCCGCCTTTGCCGCGGGCTTTGTCGATTCGATCGCCGGCGGCGGCGGGCTGATCACCGTGCCGGCGCTGCTGCTTGCCGGCTTCACGCCGGTCCAGGCGCTCGCCACCAACAAACTGCAAGGCATGTTCGGCTCGGGCTCGGCGACCATCCACTATGCGTCGAAGGGTCATGTGGACCTCCGCCGGCAATTGCCGTCGGCGCTTCTGGCCCTTGTCGGAAGCGCCATCGGCGCCTTGCTGGCAACGATCGTGCCGGGTGACATTCTGCGGGCTGCCCTGCCCATCGTGCTGATCGCCATCGCGCTCTACTTCGCGTTCAAGCCCAACATGAACGACATCGACCGCGCCGAGCGGCTGTCGCCGTTCCTGTTCGGACTGATCCTGGTGCCCGCCATCGGCTTCTACGATGGCCTGTTTGGACCGGGCGCAGGCTCCTTCTACATGCTGGCCTTCGTGGCGCTTGCCGGCTACGGCGTGCTCAAGGCGACGGCGCATACCAAGCTGCTCAACTTCGCCTCCAACATCGGCGGCTTCATCGTCTTCGCGGCCTTCGGCGTCGTCTACTGGAAGATCGGCCTGATGATGGGCGTTGCCCAGTTCATCGGCGCCCGCGTCGGCGCCAGCCTGGCCATGCGCATCGGCGCGAAACTGATCAAGCCGCTGCTGGTGATCGTGTGCCTGGCGCTTGCTGTGAAGCTGCTGGCCGACCCGGCGAACCCGCTGCGGGCCCTGATTGGTGTGTGATCACGCGCCCTGATAGAATGCCGCTGTTCGAATCATGTAGGAGGAGCCACACATGAATCTTAGCGCACCTACGCAGATCGTTTTTATCATTTCCGTTGTTATCGCCATCATCGGCGCACTCGCCGCGCTTGGCGTTCTTGCGTTCATTCCACTCGCATCGGTGTGGATTGTTCTTATTGCTTTCATCGTGCTTGCCGGCGGCTGCCTGATGCGCGGCGCCTGACCATTTCCCTTTAAG
>NZ_RZTF01000496.1:1915-2404 GCF_004023175.1 Mesorhizobium sp. M7A.F.Ca.MR.362.00.0.0 | reverse complement strand
GGCCAAAAGCCGGGCGCTTTTGATTCCGGCCCCGGGTCTGCTAGATTTGACTTGGCGCAAGGATGGCCGATGCCAGTCGAGATGCAACCCCAGCAAGAGCAGGACCGGTCCGTCGCCGGGCGGTTCGAGATGCGCCGGCGCCTGCCGGATCCTCGACTTCAGGGCATTGTGTCGGACATTTGCGGCTATCGCGAAATGACGCCCGGCCATATGCGCAACGTCGAATACGCGTCCCTCACCGTGCCGCTGGTCTTCAACTTCGCTGAACCATTCGCCATCGGCCTCGGCAAGGCGCCCGGCGACAATGACCGCTTCGCCAGTTTCGCCGCCGGCCTCTTTGCCGGACCGGTGGTGATCGAATCATTCGGCGGCGCCTGCTGCGTCCAGGTCAACTTCACGCCGCTTGGCGCACGCCGTTTCTTCCGCCTGCCGATGAGCGAACTGGCCGACAGCATGGTCGTCCTCGACGACGTGCTTGGCGCGCAAGGC
>NZ_RZTF01000496.1:0-1905 GCF_004023175.1 Mesorhizobium sp. M7A.F.Ca.MR.362.00.0.0 | reverse complement strand
AGGCTTGGCGCTGCGTGAAAAGCTTGGCAACGCGCCGGACTGGACGGCGCGTTTCGACATGGCCGAAGCCTTCGTCACCGCCCGTCTCGAGAATGCCGCCGAGACGCCGCTTGAAATCGCCTGGGCCTATGACCGCATCATCGCATCCGGCGGCCGGACCCGCATTGGATCGATCGCCGAAAGGCTGGGCTGGAGCCGCAAGCATCTCGCCGGCAGTTTTTCCAACGCCATCGGCATCGGCCCCAAGACGCTGTCGCGCATTGTCCGCTTCAACCGCGCGCTCGGCCTGTCGAGACAACAGACCGTCGACTGGGCCGGCATCGCCGCCGATTGCGGCTATGCCGACCAGGCGCATCTGGTGGGCGAGTTTCGCGACCTCGCCGGCGAAACGCCGACCGCGCTCTCTGTCAGGTAACATTTCTTCAAGACGCCGGAACGGTCTTTGAGCAGGGTGGGTTATCGACCAACCCAAATGAAGGAGGTTCCCATGCCAACCACCACTGAAGCGCCCCGCCTCTACCCCGCTTTGCGCTACAAGAACGCGGCAAGAATGATCGATTGGCTGGGCGAGGCTTTCGGCTTCAGCGTCCGTGCCCGCTATGGCGAAGGCGATGTCGTGCACCATGCCGAACTGGTCTTCGGCTCCTCGATGATCATGCTGGGCACGGTGCGCGACGACGACTACGGCAAGATGGTCGGCGAACCCGGCTCAGGCGGCGGCAAGTCGATCTACATTGCCGTCGACGATGCCGATGCCGCCTATGCCAAGGCCAGGAACGTCGGCGCCACGATCATCCAGGAATTGACCAACCGCGACTATGGCAGCCGCGAGTTCATCTGCCGCGACCCGGAAGGCAACGTCTGGTCCTTCGGCACCTACTGGCCGAAGGCGGGCGAAAAGGCCTGAGCCAACCTCAGGCGCTCTGCGAATTACCGAGCCAGCGCAAAGATCGCGTCGCAGTCGAGATGGGTCTCCAGCTCGGCTGCGACCTCGTCCAGCGCCCGCTCGACCTCGGCCCGGTAGTCGATGCCGCCGCCTTTGATGCCGAGGCTTTCGAGGAATCTCCCGCGAAAGCCGTCGGCGCCAAACAGGCCGTGCATATAGGTGCCGATCACCTTGCCGTCGGCCGACACCGCCCCGTCCTCGACACCATTGATGACAGCGGAAGGCCGCAGCGTATCCGGTCCGATGGTGCGGCCGAGGTGGATTTCGTAGCCTTCGAGCGGCAAGTCGAACGGCACCGAACGGGCGCTGACGTTGCGAACCGTCTTTTCCGGTTCCATCACCGTTTCGACGTCGAGCAGGCCGAGCCCTTCGGCTTCGATGACGCTGCCTTCGATGCGGTCAGGGTCGCGCACTGTGCGGCCGAGCATCTGGAAGCCGCCGCAGATACCAACGACATGGCCGCCGCGCTTGCGATGGGCCAGCAAGTCGCGATCCCAGCCGTTCTCGCGGAATTTCAGCAGATCGCCGATCGTCGACTTGGAGCCCGGAATGACCACCAGCCCGGCATCGGCCGGCAGCGGCTTTCCCGGCGGCACGAACACCACCTCGACCTGCGGTTCGGCCTTGAGCGGGTCGAGATCGTCGAAATTGGCGATGCGGCCAAGCATCGGCACCGCCACCTTCAGCGCGCGTGCCTCGCCGGACGCCAACCGCTCCAGCACCACCGAATCCTCCGAAGGCAGGCGCGCCGCCGCCTTCAGCCACGGCACCACGCCGAAACAGCGCCAACCCGTGAATGTCTCGATCGACTTCAGCCCATCGTCGAACAGCGAAATGTCGCCCCGGAACTTGTTGATGAGATAGCCGACGATCATGCGCCGGTCCTCCTCCGGCAGGATCAGATGCGTGCCGGCGACCGAAGCGATGACGCCGCCGCGATCGCTGTCGCCGACCAGCAC
>NZ_RZTF01000495.1:2837-4129 GCF_004023175.1 Mesorhizobium sp. M7A.F.Ca.MR.362.00.0.0 | reverse complement strand
CTTCTTCAGCCAGCCGGTGTTGCGCCACGAGGGATGCGGCAGCGGCAACACTTTCGGACCGACGGAATTCTCCCAGATGGAGCGCCAGTCCATGACTGTTTCCGTCAGGGAGGGCCGGCGCGCCGCACCCATATGCCAGGACTGCGCATAGATGCCGATTGTCAGCACCAGATCGATCCGTGGCATCGAGGCCATCAAGGGTGCGCGCCAGGCCGCCGCGCATTCGCGCCTCGGCGGCAGGTCTCCCCCCTTGGCATCCTGGCCGGGAAAGCAGAAACCCATCGGCACGATGGCGAATTTTTCGATGTCGTAGAACTCGTCGCTCGTAACACCAAGCCAACTGCGCAAGCGATCGCCGGAGGCGTCGGTGAACGGCATGCCCGACAGATGCACCTTGGTGCCGGGCGCCTGGCTGGCGATCAGGATACGGGCGCTGGACGATGGGCGCAGCACAGGTCGTGGCTCATGCGGTAACGGCTTGCCGGCCGGATTTTCCACGCAGATGCGACAGGCGCGGACCTTGGCGACGAGGTTTTCGAGTTCGGCAGTCATTCTCAGGCTGATGCGCTCGGCCGGCTGGAGACGGCCTGATGCCAACGCAACACATTCGAGCAATCATCCGGCACCTTGATGCGTGCCGGCTTCATGAAGTCGACAGCGATCAGGCCGGTGATGTCGGCGATCGAATAGCTGTCACCGGCGATGAACTCCCGGCTGCCCAGTTCGCCATCCAGCAGCCTGAGGAACGCCACGGCCTTCGGCTTGTTGGCCTCGCCCCATTCGGAGACCTGCGGGATTTCCCATTCCTTCATGGCCGGATGGGTGTGCCGGAAGGCCTGCGTGACGCAGCTGAGCAAATTGAATTCCATCCGTCGCTGCCACATCTCGACCTGCGCCTTGCCGAGTGCGCCACGCCCGAACAGGGCCGGTTCGGGATGCAGTTCCTCGAAATAACGGCAGATGGCGACGGATTCCGTGATGACGGTGCCGTCGTCGAGTTCCAGCACCGGCAGGCGCAGCAAGGGATTGCGCGAGCTGACCGCCTGTTGCCTGTGTTCCAGCGCCCCCATGTCGATGGGCACCTGTGGAACTTCGATGCCTTTCTCGGCCAGGAAAACGCGGACCCGCCTTGGGTTGGGCGCCCGGCCACCGTCGAAGAGTTTCATTCCATCCTCCTGTTCGTTCTCGGTTCGGCTTCCAGGACGCGCATCACCAGAAGCGAAAAATCTCGCGCACGGCATCGCCGATCGACGCCAGCGTGCCGTGCTTCTTCTCGACGACTTCGCCGTGAT
>NZ_RZTF01000495.1:0-2827 GCF_004023175.1 Mesorhizobium sp. M7A.F.Ca.MR.362.00.0.0 | reverse complement strand
TGTCTCGCCAGTCTTGCGGCTGATCGAACGTTCCCGCCCAGATGCCGGCCTTTCCCGCGCGGGCGATGGCTTCCTCGCTCTCGAAATCACCATAGGCAACCGCCCAGCCCGCCTCGACCTGCGCGCGGTTGAGATCCTTGCCACCGGCGGTGCAGTCGCCGAGCAGCCGGCCATAACGATCACGCTGCCAGCCGGTACAAGAGACGGGCTTGCCGGCAATCAGGCGAACGAGCGACTGACGCGCAAGCGTGCCGCAGGAATAGTCGGCGCCGTTCTTGCGGCAGGTTTGCGTATATTCTGGAGCATCGATGCCGCGCATGCGGATACGCTCGGTGCCAAGCGTGATCGAATCGCCGTCGTTGATGATTGCCACGCCTTGCGTCTTGCGTGTCTCCACCCGGTCGAGGCGGGCCGCCAGCAGGATCAACAGTCCGAGGATGACGACGGCAAGCCCGTAATCCACCAGCCGGCGCCACAGGCTTCTGGGGCGCGCAACGTATCGCCGGCGCGGCCTCGGCGACCATGAACGGCTCATATGGCAAACGGTTGGTTAATCATTCGAACGTAGCTTAACACTTGGAAACCGCTGCTCGCATAAATTGAAGTTTTGATGCCCTTGCAACGCTCGAACACAGCGGACAAGTTCATTGTGGACCGCAGGAAACCTCATCGCAACAGCGATGTGGCGCGCGCGGTGCGCAAGACGCGTGACCGTCTTTCGCAGCAGGCCGGCAATCTCGACTTCGATCGCGAATTGCTGAAGCTGCATGCCCGCGCGATGACAAGCGGCGCCATCGCCATCCCGCTTCTCGTGCTGGCGATGGCTGCGGGTGGCCGGCTGGCCGGAATCGGCAACGAGATCGGGCTTTGGGCGCTGTTCACCCTGACCTGCTACACGATCGTTGCCTTCATGGCGCGGCGCATCGAGCGCACTGAAGCTTCCGAGCTCAACCCTTTGCAAGCACGACGGGAATTCCTGATCGGTCATTTCCTGTGCGGTCTCGGCTGGGCATGGTTCGTGTGGCTTGGCTGCAGCGTCTGCGAGGTCGATCCATTCCACATCGTCAAGGCCGTGGTGCTGTTGTTCGCCATGGCGGCGACCGCGGTGATGACCTCGTCTCTGCGCGGGGCGCTGCTGGCGACCTTTGCCGTTCCCGTGGCGCTCTACGCCTATGCCGGCGTCAAGCTATGGATGCCGGTCGAGGCGATCATGGCCGCGCTGCTGGTCGTGTCGCTGCCGTTCTTGGACTATGTGGCCCGTCATCTCAACCACTCGTCCCTCATGATGTTGTCGTTCCGCTCCGAAAAGGATGCGCTCATCGCCGAACTGGAGACGGCGAAATCGATGTCGGACGAGGCGCGGCGGCGGGCCGAGGACGCCAATCTGGCGAAATCGCGGTTCCTCGCTTCGATGAGCCACGAATTGCGTACGCCGCTCAACGCCATTCTCGGTTTTTCCGAGGTGATGTCGAACGAAGTGCTGGGGCCGATGAGCAATCCCACCTATCGCGACTACGCCCATGACGTGCACGAATCCGGCCAGCATCTGCTCGACCTGATCAACGAGATTCTCGACCTGTCGCGCATCGAAGCCGGCCGCTACCAGCTCAACGAAGAGCCGGTGATGCTGCTTGGTATCGTCGAGGACTGCTGTCACATGATGGAGTTGAGGGCGCGCAACAAGGATATCCGGGTCGTCCAGGATTTCGAGCACGAGCTACCGCGCCTTTTCGCCGATGAGCGTGCGGTGCGGCAGATCACGCTCAACCTTCTGTCGAATGCGATAAAATTCACCGCCACCGGCGGCGAAATCCGTGTTCGTGTCGGCTGGACGGCGGGTGGCGGACAGTACATTTCGATCAAGGACAATGGCCCGGGCATACCGGAAGACGAGATCCCGATCGTGCTTTCCGCCTTCGGCCAGGGCTCCATTGCCATCAAGAGCGCCGAGCAAGGCACCGGGCTTGGCCTGCCGATCGTGCAAGGGCTGCTCGCCATGCATGGCGGCGAGTTCGAACTTCATTCCAAGCTGCGCGAAGGGACCGAGGCGATCGCCATCTTCCCGCTCAGCCGGGTGATGGAGGAGCTGCCAGCACTGCCGACCGCGGCGGTCGCAGCTCGGCGTCGGTAGGCGTCGCGGCGAACTGTGTCGATGGCCAGTTAGAAGGACGGCATCCCACGATGGCGGAAGGTGACTGGCATGTCGGTGGCACAGAGATCAACTCGGACCGCCTTCGCTTGAGGCCGTTTACAGCCGACGACGCTGAAGACCTCTTTGTCGCCATCACTCCCGCCATCACCCGTTTCATGCAGTGGGAACCACCTCGATCACTGGCGGCCTTTGCCGAAGTATGGCGATCCTGGCTGTCGCCAATCCAGGATGGATCGGATTTGCACTTTGTTGTGCGTGCATTGGTGGACGATCGCTGTCTGGGACTTGTCGGCCTTCATGCAGCGAAGACCGTGTGTCCCGAACTCGGGATCTGGATCAGGGAAGACGCTCAAGGAAACGGCATTGGCCAAGAGGCGATTGCTGCTGTCGCGCAGTGGGCCTCCGAGGCACTCGAACCGGACTGCTTCGAATATCCGGTAGCCGAAAGGAACGTGGCCAGCAGAAGAATAGCGGAACGCCTTGGAGGCGTAATAGTCGGCAGCCGCTCCAGCCCAAAATACAACGCTGTCGTCTATCGCATTCGCAATCTCCGGCGCTAGCAGGTCAAGACTCTAACCGCGTACCGCCGCAGCCATGCCCGAACTGGTCAGCGCAGCGGCCTTGACCAGACCCGCGGCAAGGGCGGCCCCTGCCCCTTCGCCATGGCTGATGCCC
>NZ_RZTF01000494.1:1091-4133 GCF_004023175.1 Mesorhizobium sp. M7A.F.Ca.MR.362.00.0.0 | reverse complement strand
TCGCGAGTTTCGGGCCCACGAAGAGCTCGTGGCATTATCTTGACAGTCTGCACCGACTCTCCGTGTCTTGCTGGCGTCGATGCAACAGGACTGACGGAGGCGTTGTCCAGGCCGGCCGCAGCGCTCCCACATAGCTGGCGGAGGCCGGCCTGGATAGCGCCGGGCAAGTTGAACTCCTTCGTTGATGCTGGCTCCCGGATGGGGGTCCGGGGGAACGTTGAACAACTTGTGGACAATGTAGCGCCGGTTTCGAACATCACCATTCAGGAGCGCCGATCGGCTGACGGGCTTGATGCGCACACGTTCCCATGATCCTTAGGGATGGGGCACTCTACGATCCTGATCTGGATCGCTTCTTCCGCGACCTGCCTCTCAACGGCGTTCGTTCCCACCATTCTCTTCGTGCCTATGGCTATGACGTTCTTGTCTGGGTCCGTTTTCTTTCGGAAGCCTGCGCCAAGACGGTATGGCAGGCGGGTCGGCATGACGTCCTTGCCTATCACCGAGTTCGGCGCCGTGCGGAGGCCGGCCAACGCATCTCTGCTGCTTCCTGGAATCGTGCCGTCGCCTGCCTCGACCGTGTGTATCGATGGGGCGCCCAGGAGCGTCTCATTGCGGAAGCGCCGTTCACGCATCGGTCCGTGTGGAGGCAAGGGTATACTGGCCGGCGAGCGCGGATCTCGGCTCGCAACGATGCGTATGAACCTGCCGCGCGCCGCGCGGATGTCAGCTTCGTCACACTCGACGACTACCGGAGATTTCGGGATCTTGGCTTGAGAGGGCTACTGCCTGGTGGCGGAACGCGCCCTGGCGCCCGAGATCGCAACGGCATTCGCAATGCGCTGTTTTCAGATCTCCTGGTTACGACGGGCCTCCGGCTGGAGGAAGCTTCATTTCTCTTCGCATCCGATCTTGCTGTCGTTGGTCAGCCGCCATGCCGTCAGGTCTGGCTCGAGCTGCCCGATGCTTTGACCAAGGGCGATCGTGGTCGCCAGATACTCGTTCCCGCTCGGCTGCTCGAGCAGATGCGCCTATATCGCTGTCGAGCGCTCCCATGCTATTGCAAAGTTTCAGCGCCGTTCGGGGTGGCAATCACTTGACCGCCCGATCCTCGTACACCGGGAGCGGAGCAATTACCGGCTACGACTGCGTGACGGCGGCGACATCGCGCTTGACCTGCTCAGCCCCGAGGAACGCGGCCGGATCATTGTCTGCAACGACGACGGCACACCTAGCGAACCGGCGGTATTATGGCTCTCGGAGGTCGGCTTGCCGGTACAGCCGAACTCCTGGGAAGTCATCTTCGCCCGTGCTTCCGCGCGGTGCAGATCCTTCGGCTTCGACGTCAACATCAGTCCGCATCAGCTCCGCCATTCCTTTGCAGTTCATATGCTGGCGATGCTCATTCAGCATCGCCTCCGTGATGCGGCGTTGCCTGCCGGACCGATGGAGGGATACCGGCAAGTTCTCGGCGATCCTCTTCAGCAAGTCCAACGGCTCCTTGGTCATGCCAGTCTAGCAACGACCTACATCTACCTCGACCACATCGCGACACGCGCGGATACCGTCGATGCTGCGGTCGAGGAACTGCTCGCACTGCTTCCATCGGAGACTTCATTATGACGGGGCGGCCGCGCAAGGGAGCTCCAGTCCGTTTTGCACCAGCCGATGCCATTGCTACCGCACACGCCCGCGATCCGGTCCTCGGTCTGCGCTTCAACATCGAGGCGCGCTATGGCGGGAGCATCGACGTTGACCTTACCGGCCTGCATCCGCGACCTCTCGCCATCGCATTTGCCGGTGCTCTTCGCCGGCAGGCGGAGCTTGGTGGTTCGCTGGGGGCGCGGAGTACCATCAAGGGGCATTTAAATGCATGTCTTAGGTTCTTCGCGTATCTGCGCGAGCACTCGAAGGCAAAAACGCCCGCCGATCTGCGCGCTGACGATATCGACGGATATGAGGATTTCCTCGAAGCCGGCGGGATGAAGCCTATCTACCGGCACATCATTCTTGCCAAGGCTATTCTCGCCTTGCGCTCGATTGATGCCGACCAACCTGGCCTTCTCGATGAAGGGGTACGGCGTCGGCTAAGTTATACCAGCACACAATCCGCCGGCCGATCGCAACCGCGCGACGCCTACAGTCCGTACGTCGCAAGGCAGCTTCGCGATGCGGCCCGCGCCGACATCGGCAAGATCTTCAGACGCATCGGGAAGTCGCTCGATGATGATGAGGGCGACTCCAATCTTCGCAGAGTGACCGACGAAGCGAACGACAGGATCGTGGCCTCGGGCGCGCTCAGCAGCGGGGACAGAGCTTCCATCGCTTGTACTTCATGAGGGGACGTCGCGGTCTACCTGTCTCAACCTTGGCCGAAGACATCCACGGTCGTCATCATCTGCGGGCCACCGACATTCCACCGCTTCTGACCTTCCTGTCACTGGAGACCGGCCTGGAGATAGAATGTTGCAAGGCTTTGACGATCGACTGCCTCCAGAACCCGGACCTGGAACCATCGACATAGCCTATATCAAGCGACGCGCCCGAGGTGCTGAGCACAAACATATTCGTGTGCGTGACGGCGGGATCGGAACACCGGGTGGTCTCGTTCGCAAGCTGATCGAGGTGACGGCCTTTACGAGGCAGTTCGTCCCAAGCGATTGCCTTTGGCTCTATTACTATACCGGCCGGAAGCAACTCCGCGCAGGTGTCGATCATCCGCATGAACGCGTCGACCAATGGACCGGAAGCCATGGGATCGTCGATGACGATGGCCAGCCTCTTCGGCTCGTTCTTTCGCGATTGCGCAAAACCCACAAGGCGATCTGGTATCTGAAGACCGAGGGTCATATGGCCCGCTTTGCGGTCGGGCATACGCCCGAGATTGCCGCTCGACACTATGCGGACATTCCCTCGCTGCGCCCGCTTCATGAGGCCACCGTGGCGGAGGCATTTTCCGAAGTCGCCGCGGCCGCCGGCCCAATCATATTGGGGCCTCGCGACGAGGATTCCTGGCGCCAAAGCCACACCGCTTCGGAAAGG
>NZ_RZTF01000494.1:0-1081 GCF_004023175.1 Mesorhizobium sp. M7A.F.Ca.MR.362.00.0.0 | reverse complement strand
GTCGACGCGCTTCTAAGCGGCGAACAGGATGTTTGGCTCGCTGCGTGCTCGGGATTTGATCGCAGTCCTTTCGGAGAGCTGGGATCACCTTGTCCGCAACCGTTCTGGGGCTGTCTCGAATGCCGCAACGCCGTCATCACCGCGCGCAAGCTGCCGGCAATCATCGCGTTCCTGTGGTTTATCGAGGAGCAACGGACGGGTCTCCACGCCGCGGACTGGGCCATGAAGTTCGGCCGCGCGCATCATCGCATCGCGAAGCAGGTCTTACCTGCTTTCCCGGAGAGTGTAGTTGCCGAAGCTCGCCGCGAGGCGGAAGGGCACGCCCTCTATCTGCCGCCGGAGGCCCGGCAATGATCAGGTTGGCCGCAGTAGCCTCCACCTCCCGGGAACTCGATCTTCGCCCGGTTCTCGCGTCCGCTCCGTTGAAGCCGGGCTTTGATCGGGACACCCTTTCGCGCTACGGCGATCCGAGCTGGGATCTCGGACCGGCCGTATTTCGCGAGAACGCCAGGCGGTGCCATGTCACCGTGCATTTCGGGTCCGTCGAGGATGTGAGTGTTCGCGAGACGCTTCGCGAGCTTCTCTATGCCCGGCTCAACGTCGACATGCCGGGTCACCGCAAGAAGCTTCCTCCCGGCAGTATCCGGCAGGTTTTCAATCGTGCGCGACGCTTTTTCGAGTTCGTGCGCGATGAGCTTGGTTCTGTCGATCTTCGCCGTGTCGATCAGCAACTGCTGGATCGCTACGTTCGCCATCTCAAGACTGACCGTGCTCGCCGGCCGGTTATAGTCGGCCACCTTCTGGAAGTCCCTGCTGATCTCTATGCCTTTCGCGATTACCTCCCGTCTGGAGGCCTGTACTTCCGGCCCTGGGGCGGCCAGGCGCCCGCCCGGGTCGACGGCTATCGCTTTGTTCACGAGAACCTCACGCCACGCATGCCAGAAGAGATCATCTCGCCATTGCTGGCCTGGTCGAGCCGGTATATCACCCAGTTCGCCTCAGACATCTTCGCCGCCCGTGCAGAGTTGGAGCGATTGGAAGCCCACTGCGCCGCGCTCCTCCAGTCGGATCAGGCTCTCAC